>NZ_JBFRVM010000135.1:0-909 GCF_041475145.1 Vibrio sp. 10N.222.49.A3 | reverse complement strand
AAGGTGGCGTTGGAAAAACGACGACGACAGTGACCCTAGCTGGCTTACTTGCCTTAAAGGGTCATCGTGTGTTGTTGGTTGATACTGACCCACATGCATCACTAACCACCTATTTGGGTTACGACTCAGATACGGTGGAATCGAGCCTGTTTGATCTGTTCCAGCTGCGTGAGTTTTCTACGCAAGCTGTGAGAGCGTTGACTATACAGACCGAAATTGAAGGTATCGATATTATTCCCGCACACATGTCATTGGCGACATTAGACCGTGTAATGGGAAATCGAAGTGGTATGGGGTTGATCTTAAAGCGTGCTTTAGCCGCTTTGAAAGATGACTATGACTACGTGCTTATCGATTGTCCGCCTATTCTTGGTGTGATGATGGTGAATGCGTTGGCTGCCAGTGATCGTATCTTGATTCCGGTACAGACTGAATTTTTGGCGATGAAAGGTTTAGATCGCATGATTCGCACTCTAACTATTATGCAGAAGTCTCGCAAAACACCGTTTAAGGTGACGATTGTCCCGACGATGTACGACAAGCGAACGAAAGCATCATTGCAAACATTGACTCAGCTTAAAGATGACTATCCAAACCAAGTTTGGACCTCTGCTGTGCCGATTGATACCAAGTTTCGCGATGCCAGTCTAAAACGTTTGCCAGCATCTCATTTCGCATCGGGTAGCCGTGGTGTATTTGCTTATAAACAGCTGCTTATTTATCTCGAGAGGTTAGCGATAAATGAGCGCGAATAACGAATCGACATTGACGCAACCAAGTTTATCGAGTGAACAAGCAATCGATGATTACTTTACCGCGCTGTTAGGCGATGAAAACTTTGAATCTGATGCTTTTCTTGTTGACGAGTCTAGCGGCGAATCACAAACTAAAGAGCCAGAGCCAGAGCCA
>NZ_JBFRVM010000134.1:23082-26979 GCF_041475145.1 Vibrio sp. 10N.222.49.A3 | reverse complement strand
TTCACGTCGCACGGGCAGATCTAAGCTAGCTATCACTTTGAGAGAAAAGTGCCACGAGTAAAACTTCAGGCCAATGAAGCCTCTGGACATTTTCGTGTTTGATTCCCCCTCAACAAATCTGTGATCACCAAGCAAATCTGTCGCCCCCACGCTGTGATCTAGTTCCTACCCTAATTTAGATTTACTACTCACCTCCCGCGCAACAAAACCAATTGACTTTATTTATCTTTTAAGGTAAATAGACTACAGTAATTACACAACAATAAAGTTGGGTTATGATTCCTGAGTTTAACGAGCAAGGAAATCTTCCTGAGGGTATTCACTACGCCTCAATGCAAGAATTGATTGGCCGTTTTGGTTACAACGCCAAAAGAGCATGGTTACTCGATGGGCTAAGTTTGTTAATCAAGAACTTGGGCTCAGCAGGGTGCAAGTTAATTTATGTTGATGGCAGCTTTGTTACCGAAAAGGAAATACCTGGCGATTATGATATGGCTTGGAGCATTCAAGGCGTCGACCCAAACAAATTAGACGCTTGTCTACTACTAGCGCTTCCCGCACATAGGAATGAGATTGAACTTAAGTATAGAGGTGATGTTTTCCCAGCAGAAATACCAGAAGGTGCTAGCGGTAAGGCCTTCCTTAACTTTTTCCAACAAGATAAAAATACAGGTCAAAAAAAGGGAATTGTGGCGATTAATATTGGGGGTGAGCAATGATTAAAAACTCAAGACAACTCGCACTAACAAAAAATCAAGTACAAGAATTCAATACTACTATCCATGCTCTTGAGGAGGGTACAAGCGACACTCATCCCCTTCTTGTGCAAGCACAAAAAAATGCTCTTATTTTTCAACGAGACGACCTCTTGAAGGAAATAGAAGAGTACGAACAACTCCTATCAGGGGAGTTTGCTGTTTTCGATGTCGATAATATTGCTGATTTACCAAAGGCCCTTATTCGCTCAAGAATATATTTGGGCTTAACTCAGAAAGATCTTGCTGAAAAGCTAGGTATGAAAGAACAACAAATACAACGATACGAAAATACTGAGTATTCATCAGCAAGCTTCTCTACCATCGTTTCTATAATTAGAGCTCTAGACTTAAAGATAACTGAAGATGTCTTTTTACCGAAAGCATCCCGAACTAAAAATCTTTTATTAGCTAAGTTATCCAATGCCGGGTTAGAGGAATCTTTCATTGAAAAGAGGATAGCTCCGCGTGAAATACATAACTTTGATCGCGATTCTTGGGTTGAAAGAGTTTGTGAGAAAGTCAGTACCATTTTTGGGTGGACCAAAGAACAACTTCTTGGTGATGAACCTCTATCTATAGGACGAGATGGAGCATTAGTTGCTAGATTTAAGATGCCCGCAGGGGCTAATGAGCAATACGCAAGCGCATATACACAATATGCTTATACTGTTGCTAAATTAGCTATTAGATACTTCAACAAGCCTAAAGAAGTATTAAATGAAGATGCTGAAATCAATCGAAATGAAATCATCGGCAAGTACGGTGATGTTAGTTTTGAGTCTTTACTTTCTCATGCCTATGATAAAGGTGTTATCGTTCTCGGCTTAAATGATTCAGGTGCATTTCATGGCGCAACCTGGAGAATATCACACCGAAATATTGTCGTACTCAAACAAAAGACACTCCATACTTCCCGCTGGTCATTTGATTTACTCCATGAGCTATATCACGCTAGCCAACGACCAGAATTAAGTGAATTTTCATTAATTGAGTTAAGTGAAACCAGTGATGAAAGAAGGCTAGATCAGGAGGAGATCGAAGCTAACAAGTTCGCTTCTCAAGTATTATTAGGGATGGAAGCGGAAAATTACGTCAATATGTGTTTTGCAAGCGCGAATGGTAACCTTGCATGGCTCAAAAATGCTGTCATACAGATAGCAGAGCAATATGATTTAGATTGCGGTGTCTTGGCGAATCAAGTTGCAAACAAACATGACATTATGGAAAGAAAGGTCGGTCGAAAATCGACTTGGTGGGGAACCGCTCACAACTTACAACAAAAAAACTGTGATCCTAGAGAAGAGTGCAACTCAAAACTTAAAGAGCACATATCCATTGAAGATATGGATGAGTTTGATAGAGAGTTCTTTGAACAAGCCATATACACGTAAGTAAAGTTTTAATTCTTTTTAAAGCCAGCCTTTAGGTCAGTTTAGTTCGGAGTTAGAGCATTAATAACTAAACGTTTTTTGTTTATTTTCACCTAGTTGTCATTTAACAGGCTTATAGTTGAATAAGGAATGGTTGTTCACGCTCGAAGAATTCAGTGAACAAGCTGAAGAAGCAATTTTATACTCGGCAACAGAAGCTAGCCTACGATTAAACGTAGATCACGCAATTGCCATCATGAAAGAGTTAGAAGCTAATGAAGACACAGAGAGTATTCAATAGACTAGTATCAAATGACTTCGCTAATGCATCGCCTGAAGATGTTAAAACAGTTGCGTTGGCTGTTTGGCATGAGTCTTTCGTACCGACTGTAGAACACTTGAGGAAAGAAGCTTTGAAACGTGCTGGTTACTTGGTTGATAAGCTAATGCGGTTTAATTGTGTTCCTACTGCTGTAAAGCAGCAGCTGTGTAATCTACGTGACCAATTATTACAATTCGCTGAAGCAGTAACATCAAAATGTGAAAAACTAGCCAAACAATGGGGTTTAACCAGCGATCTTAAACGCGAAGTTAGTTCTTTGCTTGAATTCCAAACTAGGCACTACCAACACGCATAAACTCAGATTCAAATGAAGAGGGATTATTTATCAGTTCTATAAGTCAAAGCTTCCGAAAACTTCGACAAGGTAACGGTAGCTTTGCTTACTAGCTAAACTGATTACTTTCTTTTTTTGATGTTAATCTATAAATCATACTTTCAAAGCTCATTTCAATTGAAGCGGCTTTCACTACGACACTCCATTTTAGCTCTAAACAGTGCTATTCATTAGCCATTAAACGAGTTTTCTATCATAACCTCTTCAACAAACAACGAAGCTCTAACTATCCATTTCTAGATATATTTTGCTTGCTAGTTAAATCTGACTAAGAGTTATGGCGTTTTTAAATACAAAAAAACCGGCTCATGGCCGGTCTTATGAATTAGGTACAAGTAATAGCTCATTGCGGAGAAAGAGTAATTTTCTTTGCTTTACCAGCTTTAATTGCAGCATTACAAGCTTGCGACAACTTACGCATAGCTTCAAGCTTACGTTTGTTAGTTACTTCATTTTTTTTTAAACGCATAATTTATTCCTTCAGTGCCAAAACTACACCATGAATCATATTCTAGTTGATCTGCGTACTTCCTTGCAAGCAAATTATAGAACAATACTAACCTTTCATCTACAGCAGAAGCCGTATAAACAATCACATTTTTACTTCTCGAATGTGACAGGATCAAAGCTGCTATGACTCTACCTAAAAGGTTTAACTGCTGTCTAGTAATCGCTCTTTCTGGTTGCTCAAAGAGTGTTTGATTTTCGATGTTTGACTTTAAGTCAAACTTAATCTCAAAACAATTTTCGTTGAGTTTCATTCCTATTCGGTCTTCGGTATCCTCCAGCCTACCATCACTAAAGTCACCTTCTGTCGACGGAGTTAGGTAAACAGTGTACTCGCTCTCCATGATGTTGCATTCTATTTGATAAACAATAAAACCTAAATCAACTTCTGTTAACTCTATAGGTGGTAAGTTTCGATGATCTAAAAACTTGAATACTTCTGAAACATCACCCATTACCGTAGGATTACTAGTTTCACTATTAGAAACAATGTTGTAGTTTACAAATTTAGCTCCAGACGCCAAAGCATTTGCCTCTAATGCAGCTAAAGGAAAACCATTGTTACTAACACCAAGTACTATTAGG
>NZ_JBFRVM010000134.1:0-22640 GCF_041475145.1 Vibrio sp. 10N.222.49.A3 | reverse complement strand
ACTACCTTGAAAAACACCGCGAATATCAGTTAGCATTGTTCTTGGCATGGTATTGGTTATGGTTTTACTTTTGGCGAAGCAAATTATAACTCTTTACCATGCTGTTCAAAAAACACTCACGAAAGATCAACACGCCCTAGTTTCACTATTAGAAACAATGTTGTAGTTTACAAATTTAGCTCCAGACGCCAAAGCATTTGCCTCTAATGCAGCTAAAGGAAAACCATTGTTACTAACACCAAGTACTATTAGGAGATCGTTTATTTCCCACTCAATATTGAAAAGGTCTACACAAGGGACATCTTTGCATTGAACGATACTGTCTGGTTCATTTATACAACCATGAAGATGTACCGCACTCCCTCCAGCTTTCTCAATTAAGTCATCAATATTTAAAGTGTAATGTAGAAACTCAACTCCTAGTGATTGACAATATGTTTCGAGATACATACATTCGTAATGTGCTCGATTCGGCAAAAATTGTTCATATTTATGCCGAATTTTCTTTACAAGAGCCAATACTTCACAAGGTGAAGCTCCTTGGAATGCTTGGTATTCAGGTGTATTTTTAATATCTTCATATGCAGGCAGTTCTGAAGGAACAGAAAGCCCAGCACCTGATAAAATAATCACTTTCATAGTTTGGATACGTTATTGTCTATCATAATTACCAACTTTCTGGCGTTTCGCGGTATTTTATCAATATAATACAGTCATTGGTAGTAAAGCATTGATACTTGGTTATGCAACAAGAAGATAAGACAACCATAAATCCCCCAACACTTCTAGTTTCAAGTTGCTTTGCGTAACCTAAAACGTAAAAATTAACTCAAACGCCTTAAATTGCTTCTAGCCAGAACTTGCCGATGGTTTTAACTTCCTGTGAATCTACTTCGAATTAACTTTAATCTTTATCTCTCCAACAATTTATCCTTATTAAAGAGAAGATTTTATGGCGACAAATTGGCGACAAAATCCCCCTAAATGCAAAGCTATATGTTTTTATATACTGAAATTAATCGTGTAACCTATTGATATTTCGCTAACACATTGAAATACAAGACAGTCGTTTAGTTCGGTTAAGTTCTAACGTATAACGATTAATTACACTTCAGCCCTTGTTTAACCTTTTATTGCCTCCATATTTTCCATACAATCCTAAGCGATTATAAATAAAAACAATTTCAATTTCGGAGTCCTCATGAGCGACGTAAAGCACTGTAAATTATTGATTCTTGGTTCTGGCCCTGCTGGCTATACAGCTGCAGTTTACGCTGCTCGTGCAAACCTAAACCCAGTACTGGTTACTGGTATGCAGCAAGGTGGTCAGCTTACAACCACTACAGAAGTGGAAAACTGGCCGGGTGATGCTGAAGGTTTAACGGGTCCAGCACTGATGGATCGCATGAAAGAACACGCAGAGCGCTTTGAAACAGAGATCCTGTTCGACCACATTAACGAAGTCGACCTATCTAACCGCCCTTTCCGTCTTAAAGGCGATTCTGGCGAGTACACGTGTGATGCATTGATCATCTCAACGGGTGCATCGGCTAAGTACCTAGGTTTAGATTCTGAAGAAGCATTCAAAGGCCGTGGCGTTTCTGCTTGTGCAACGTGTGATGGTTTCTTCTACCGCAACCAGAAAGTAGCGGTGGTTGGTGGTGGTAACACGGCTGTTGAAGAAGCACTTTACCTATCTAACATCGCGTCTGAAGTTCACCTAGTTCACCGCCGTGACACGTTCCGCGCTGAAAAGATCCTAGTGAAACGTTTAATGGACAAAGTAGAGAACGGCAACATTGTTCTTCACACTGATCGCACACTAGACGAAGTTCTAGGCGACGATATGGGCGTAACGGGCGTTCGCATTAAAGATACTCAGTCTGATAAGACGGAAGACATCGAAGTAATGGGCGCATTCATTGCTATCGGTCACCAACCAAACACTGAAATCTTCAAAGGCCAAGTGGACATGAAAGATGACTACATCATCGTTCAGTCTGGTCTTGAAGGTAACGCAACGCAAACCAGCATCCCAGGCGTGTTCGCTGCAGGTGATGTAATGGACCACAACTACCGCCAAGCAATCACTTCTGCTGGTACAGGTTGTATGGCTGCACTGGATGCTGAACGCTTCCTAGATGGCCTTAACGATAAGTAAATCTGAGATTGCAGATTTGATTATCGGTGCTCTCGCCTCAGTAGATGCAGGGCGTCATCACATTTTGTTGTAAATCCCTAGAGCCCAGTGGTATATCCACTGGGCTTTCTTTTGTATACTAGCCGCCCTCAACAAATAATAATTATCATTAAGCCTTCATAATGGATAAGAAAAAACAACGTAGCTTGAACAAGTGGCTTAAGCAACAGAGTAAGTTAGCGAAACGCTGGCTTATGATTGCGATTAGCCTTGGCGTACTTTCAAGCGTGTTCTTAATTGCTCAAGCAGCTCTTCTCGCCTCTATTCTTCACCAGCTGATCATCGAGAATGTCGATAAATCTGAACTGGTTGGTCATTTCGCAGGCTTGGCATTATCGGTCGTTGGCCGTGCTGGCTGTACATGGGGACGTGAAATCGCAGGTTATCGCTGTGGTGAACAGATCCGTGTCTACATCAGGCAACTCATCCTAGATAAGTTACGCGAGTTAGGCCCTGCTTATATCAAAGGCAAACCTGCGGGTACGTGGGCAACGCTGTTGCTAGAACAAGTAGAAGACATGCAAGACTTCTTCTCTCGTTACTTACCTCAGATGTCTCTGTCGGTAATGATTCCATTCATTATTTTGGTTGTGGTGTTCCCAGTTAACTGGGCAGCAGGGCTGATCTTCTTACTGACTGCTCCACTGGTGCCGATGTTCATGGCACTTGTGGGTATGAAAGCGGCCGATGCAAACCGTAAAAACTTCAAAGCGCTGCAGCGTCTGTCTGGTCACTTTTACGACCGTTTGCAATCAATGACAACTATTCGTTTATTTGACCGCACCAACGCTGAAACAGAAGTACTTAAAGGTGCATCTGAAGTGTTCAGAACGCGCACCATGGATGTATTGAAGATCGCTTTCTTGTCTTCTGCAGTGCTTGAGTTCTTCACGTCGATCTCGATCGCGATGACCGCGGTTTACTTTGGTTTCACCTACATCGGTGAGCTGAACTTTGGCCACTACGGTGTTGGCATTACTCTATTCGCAGGTTTGTTCATCCTTATCTTAGCGCCAGAGTTTTACCAACCTCTGCGTGACTTAGGTACTTTCTACCACGCGAAGCAACAAGCGGTTGGCGCAGCCGAAAGTATTGTCGAGTTCTTAGAAACAGACATCACTAAGGTTAAATCAGGCGACACTCAACTCGATCCGGCTCAAGGCATTAATATTGAAGCTACCGACCTAAAAGTGTTAAGCCCTGAAGGCGTTCAATTGGTTGGTCCTATCTCGTTCGCACTGAACACTCGCCAATCGACTGCGTTAGTTGGCCCAAGTGGTGCGGGTAAAACAAGTTTGATCAATGCCATCCTTGGTTTCATGCCTTATGAAGGAAGCTTGAAAATCAATGGGGTTGAACTGCGTGACTTAGACTTAGCCTCTTGGCGTAAAACGATTAGTTGGGTTGGTCAAAACCCATTGTTGTTACACGGCAGCATTCGTGACAACGTCACTCTTGGTAAGCACGATATCGCTGACCAAACAGTTCAAAACGCACTAGAGCAATCATTTGCTAGCGAGTTCGTTAACGAGCACGGCTTGGATTACATGATTTCTGATCGCTCTGGTGGCCTGTCTGTTGGTCAGTCTCAACGTTTAGCTTTGGCTCGTGCAATGATTCAAGATGGCCAGTTCTGGTTGTTAGATGAACCCACTGCCAGCCTAGATACTCGTAGCGAACAGTTAGTGATGAAAGGCATCAATAGCAACATTGAAAGCCGCACTGCCCTACTTGTGACGCACCAACTCGCTCCTCTTAAATCAGTCGATAATATTCTGGTTATGCGCGATGGTGGTCTGGTTGAACAAGGTCATTACTCTCAGCTTTCGACTGCGGGTGGTTTGTTTGAAGAGATGCTGAACGCGAACTTAGCTCAACAAGATAATAAGGGTAATTTAGATGCGTGATTTACTGCCTTACCTGAAACTCTATAAAAAGCATTGGTTTGGCCTATCGCTAGGCATGCTATTGGCTTTTGCTACTCTGTCGGCTTCTATCGGCTTGTTAACGCTATCAGGCTGGTTCATTTCAGCTTCTGCGGTTGCAGGCCTTACGATTGCGCGTGAAACCTTCAACTACATGCTGCCGGGTGGTGGTGTACGTGGTTTGGCAATGAGCCGTACTGCGGGTCGTTGGGGTGAACGTGTTGTCAGCCATAATGCAACATTCAAATTGTTAACTGATCTGCGTATCTTCTTCTTCAAGAAGCTGGCTCCGCTGATCCCAGGTCGTATCTCAAACCTTCGAGATGCTGACCTTCTCAACCGTTTGGTTGCTGATGTAGACGCCATGGATCACGTGTACTTACGTTTAGTAAGCCCAGTGACGGTGGGTGTGTTCGGGATTTTCTTCCTGACTCTGTTCTTGATGTGGTTCGATAGTTCGCTTGGTTTGATCTTGGGTTCTATCCTTCTGATCATGCTGTTGGTTTGGCCAATCTTATTCTACAAGCTGGGCAAGCGTAACGGCGGTGAACTAACACAGAACAAAGCTGATCTACGTGTGACTACACTCGATTGGATTGAAGGCTACAGCGAACTGACTCTATTCGGTGCAGAAGAACGTTACCGTAATGCAATTCTAGAAACGCAACACAAGCTGATGGCGAATCAGTTTGTAAACGCCAACCTAACCGGTATGGCTTCAGCAGCGCTAATGCTGTTCAACGGTTTGACGCTGGTTCTTATGCTTTGGCTTGCGGCTGACGGTGTGGGTGGCAATGCACCAGACCCGTTCATCGCGCTAATGGCGTTCGCTACTATGGCAAGTTTTGAACTGCTGATGCCTATCGCAGGCGCGTTCCAGCATTTAGGTCAAACTCTGTCTTCTGCTCGTCGCTTGAACGAAGTGATTCTGTCGGAGCCTGAAGTTCAGTTTGCTGAAGAGAAACTCGACATCAACAAGCCGCTTGATATTACGTTCTCAAACGTGACGTTCAACTACCCTGACTCTGAGCGCAGTGTTCTGAACGCTGTTGACCTAACGATCCCTGCCACGCACAAGGTTGCGATTGTGGGTCAAACGGGTTCTGGTAAATCGACTCTGATTCAGCTTCTGACTCGCTACTGGGATCCTAAAAAGGGCTACATCTCAATCGCGGGTATTGAACTAACACAATGGAACGAGTCACAACTGCGTGAATCAATCAGTGTGGTAAGCCAGCGTGTCGACATCTTGAATGGCAGCCTACGCGACAACTTGTTGATTGCGAAACCAGATGCCAACGATGAGCACCTAGCTAACATCCTTAAAGACGTTGGTCTAGAAAAGCTGCTTGAGAATGACGGTCTTGATAGCTGGTTGGGTGACGGTGGTCGTCAACTGTCTGGTGGTGAGAAGCGCCGTATTGGTATCGCACGTGCCATTCTTCATGATGCCCCTATCCTGCTTCTAGATGAGCCAACAGAAGGCTTAGATAAGCAAACAGAACACAGCATCATGGCGCTGTTCGAGAAGCACTTTGAAGACAAGACGGTTATCTTCATTACGCACCGTTTGATTGGTCTGGAGTCGATGGATTCGATCGTTCTGATTGAACAAGGCGAGATTGTAGAACACGGCTCTCACGAGAAACTGTTAAACGAAGAAGGACGTTATTTCCAACTTCGTCAGGCAATCTAGCTCCTCATAAGTTATAAAGAAAACCATTCAAGGCCCGAGTTTATACTCGGGCTTTTTTGTGTCTTTATGTTTTTGTATCTTCACTCTTGAGCAATCTATTAGGCAAGTTTGGTTTTAAGCCTCTTCACTAAATCACTGACTTATCGAATTGGTTTTAAACAAAGTTCTGTTTGAGCTTCTCTTCCAACGCTTGAACGCACAGTTTGATGGCAATCGGTGTGTTTGAGGCGAATGGATTCAACGCATAAACCGTGTTTGTGGGTAGTTGAAAGCTTGGCATGATGTCGACCACTTCATTGGATAACTGAGAGAGGTAGAAATCTGGAATAACGCCGACACCGACGCCAGATTTGATCAAGGCAAGACAGCTGTGGAAAGAGTTGGTAGTGCAGCTTGCTTGTTGTTGGTAAATAAAGTTTTGATCTGTTTGAGAAGTAAAGTGATGAGAGACTTGCTTACCTTGCCATGAGTTAGCAATGTAAGGAATAGATTCAAGCTCACGAGAACGCATGCTTTCAACGCCACACAACACGTCTTTAAACTCGCCCAAGCGTTTCTGCTTTAGGTTACTGTCACGAGAAGTTCCTACTCGTACTGCGAGATCAATATCGTGTTCCATGAAATCTAAGTGCTGATCATCGCTTATCAGCTCGGGTTTTAGCTTGGGATATTGCTTCATTAGATCTGCGACAACAGGGGCGACGAGCAAGTCCATAAGAGCATTCGGTGCAGTAATACGAATCCGACCTTGTGGCTCTTCTAGCTCAGCTTTGGCCATATCCCAAGCCGAGTCAGCAATCACGTTGATGTCTTTGCAACTCAAATAAAAACGTTCACCCATACTAGTCAGAGTTTGTCTGCGTGTTGTGCGCTTGAGAAGTGAAGCCCCTAACTCTTGTTCCAGAATTTTGAGGTGCTGACTGACGACGGACTTAGACAACTCAAGCTTTTCAGCCGCAGCTGATACTGAGCCCTGCTCTACGATGTGAGCGAAAATCGACATCTGCTTTAGCTTACTCATCTTATTGTTCTCTTTTTACACACAGTATTTTCTATTATCTCTGTTTTTCAACTTAATTTCCAAGGCTAAACTGAATCCAACTTATCGAGACACCCAAATCAAAGACACAGTGTTTGAAAGAAAACTGTTATGGAGAAAGACAATGTTAAACAACCAAATTTTAGAAGCATGTAAGCAAGGCATTAACGCGTGGCAGAAAGCATTCAACAGCCAAGATGCGAAAGGTTGTGCAGATCAATATGCTGAAAGCTGTGTAATGGAAGCGCGTCCATTTGGTACTTTTGAAGGTCGTGAAGCGATTCAAGCATTTTGGCAAAACATCATCGACCAAGGTTTCAAAGACGTTGATTACACAGACGTTACGTGGGAAGAGCACCCAGAAGGCGGCTACATTTTGACGGCTAGTTGGACAATGAACAAAGCGTTTGGTGTTGTGCATCGTGAGCACTGGGCACTAGAAGCGGATGGTTGCGCTCGTTTAATCAGCGATGATTTTGAGGTTCAAGGCGAACGCTAGCCTGCTCGTTTTTAAAAGAACAAGCCGCTTTAAAAAATAATGCGATAACAGTAGTTATGTCGCTAGAAAATAGTTATGTCGCTAGAAAAACAAAGGCCGGTAGTCTGAATCAGACTACCGGCCTTCTCTTTTTATTCCAGCCTGTTATCGACTGCTTACGAAAAACAACCGTTATAGTGCCGCTTTCTTCGCTTCTGTAATCCAAGCATCAAACGTATTTCGGTTCGCTTTGATCCAACCGTTTACGTGCGCTTCGATATCAGCCGAGCTGTTCTTACCTTTACTCATCATCATGTTCTGAGCACTTACATCATTGATGTTAAGTTTGATGATTTCAAAAAGCTTCGCCGCAGATGGGTTGTTCTTAGCAAACTCTTTGTTCGCAATAATACGCATCGAGTTCATTTCGAAGCCGTAGTTCTTACCGTTAGACAAAGTAGTATCAACATTCGCACGATCACCCGGAAGTGAAGAGAATGGAACTTCTAACCAAACTACGTCTTCGTTAGGAACCAATACACCACTTACCCAATAAGGTGTCCACGTGTAGTAAAGAACTGACTCGCCCTTTTGGTAACGTGAAATCGTATCTGCGATGATCGCTGCATAGTTACCTTGGTTGTGAGTAACGGTATCGTCCAATTTGAATGCAGAGATTTGGTGTTCGATGACCATCTCACAACCCCAACCAGGGTTACAGCCCGTCAGGTCTGCTTTGCCATCACCATCAGCATCAAACAGCTTAGCGATTTTTGGATCAGTCAATTGACCAATGTTAGTGATGTTGTACTTTTCAGCGGTTTTCTTATCAATAAGGTAACCTTGAGCGGCACCACTTACATATTGGCCTTCACGGTAGAATTTGTCATCGCCACCCGCCATTTTGTATTTGTCAGCGTGTAGTGGGAACCAACCTACTGTTAGGAACGTTGCGTCACCTTTTGCGATAGAAGTGTAAGCTACGTTGTAGTCCACTTCTTGCGTTGATTTCACATCGTAACCAAGCTCTTCTAAAGCATGGTTAACAATCAGTGTTTGGAACGTTTCTTCAGCAACTGAAGATTGAACGGGCTGAACTGATACACCTTCACCCGGTAAGCTTGCAGCCCACACGTTCGTTGATACAGCCAGTGTCGAAACGATGCTAACGGCTAGCTTACTCTTCCATGAATTATTCATTGGTGTTTTTCCTTAGTTGTAGTTCTGATTGTTTACCGCGATTTAAAGCTTTTAGCACAAGGGAAACAGGCCCCATGTGATACCAGCGTAATTTTGTATTACCTGCATTTACCCCGAGAACTTGGGTAATGCGGTCAAGTAGGATTGCAAGAATAACAATGCCTAGGCCACCAACAGCGGCTAATCCCATATCCAGTCGGCCAATACCTCTCAGTACCATTTGACCTAATCCACCTACCGCGATCATTGATGCGATAACCACCATCGATAGCGACAACATCAGTGTTTGGTTCACGCCCGCCATGATGGTTGGCAGTGCAAGTGGTAGTTGAATTCGGTAAAGCATCTGCTTTTTGCTGGCACCAAATGAGTGACCCGCTTCGATCAGATCTTCCGGTACTTGCTGAATACCCAAGATAGTCAAACGTACAACAGGAGGAAGTGCGAATATGATCGTCACCACCACACCCGGAACGTTACCGATACCAAACAACATTACGATGGGTACAAGATAAACGAAGGCTGGCGTCGTTTGCATGGCGTCGAGAATTGGGCGTACGAATTTAGCCGCGGTATTGCTGCGGGCGAGCCATATCCCCATGGGTAAGCCGATCAGCAGACAGAAGAATACCGATGTCATGACCAGTGAAAGCGTGGTCATCGCTTCAGACCAAGCGCCAATCAAGCCAATAAAAGTCAAAGAAACGGCTGTAGCCAAACCAAGCTTCAGGTTTGAAAACTGCCATGCAACGAGAAACAAAATGATCAACATGAATGGTGCAGGTGTCGACACCAACGCCGTTTCAAATGAACTTAGAATGAAATCGATAGGCACACGGATTGCTTGAAACAATGGACGTCCGTGCTCAACTAACCAATTCAGTCCAGACTCTACCCAAGTGTCGACGGGCAACACTGCTTCTGCAAAAGGGTTAAGTGGGTCAAAAGGTGTCGTTTCGACTGTTTCGCTGCTTAACCAATCTGCTGATGGTGAGGTATCCGCTGCTTGACCCCAAGGATCACTTGCAGGTTGAGCTGCTGGAGCTGATTGAGACCATGGGTCATTATTTGTTTGTTCAGACGACATGATCTACCCCTTATCCAATGTTTGTAACAGTCGTGACTTAGTTACCACGCCAAAGTAATTACCTTGCTCATCCACAACAGGAACGGAGTAAGGCACACCGCCAACAAGGCCAAGCACATCATTGATTGGTAAATCTGGGTTCAGCGTTAAACCATCATCGAGCTGAGCGCTGACGAGTGATTTGTTCTCTTTGTGTGCTTTACGAAGGGAATCAATAGAGACAATGCCGGAGTAACGACTGCTTTTCTCAACAACAATGCCGTATTCACGGTCGTTATCCATCAAGATTTGTAGAGCGGACGCTGGGCCGTCATGCTCAGATTTCTTAAATACCGCTGCAGGTTTCTTACGTGCAATGTCTTTCACCGTAAGAACACTTGCTACATTTACACCACGGAAGAAGGCTTCGACATAATCGTTCGCTGGGTTGTTAAGAATTTCGTCTGGGGTACCCACTTGAACCACCTCACCGTTTTGCATAATGGCAATACGGTCACCGATTCGCATCGCTTCATCCAAATCATGGGAGATGAAAACAATGGTTCGTTTGTCATCATTTTGAAGACGAATCAGTTCATCTTGCATTTCAGTACGAATCAAAGGATCGAGTGCAGAAAACGCTTCGTCCATTAACAGAATATCAGGGTCACATGCTAGAGCACGAGCCAAACCAACACGCTGCTTCATACCGCCAGACAATTCATCAGGGTAAGATTCTGAATACGGCCCGAGACCGACTCGTTCCAACGCTTCAAATGCGGACTGTTTTCTCTTATCGACTTCAACACCCGCTAGTTCAAGACCAAACGCGGCGTTTTCAATCACTGTCATGTGAGGCATCAATGCGAAGTTTTGGAAAACCATGGAGATGTTGTTGCGACGGACTTCGCGGAGCTCATCTTCTGAGGTGTGGGCAATGTCTTTGCCTCGAAGAAGCACATTACCTTTGGTAGGTTCAATCAAGCGGTTAAGAAGGCGTACTAGGGTTGATTTGCCAGATCCTGACAGGCCCATTATGACGAAAATCTCGCCTTCTTGAATGCTAAGAGAAACATCGTTAACGCCGATCGTTAACCCTGTTTCTTCGAAAAATTTATCTTTGTTCGCGCCTTCATTAATCATTGTAAAAGCACGGTCGGTGTCTTCACCAAACACCTTGTACAGTCCCTTAACTTCCAGTATGGGATCCATGTAATCTAATCCTTTCTTAGTTATTTAAACTAATAGTTATTTAAACTCAAAACCGATTATTTAAACTTAAAAACGGTTGTTTAAACTTTAAAATGGTTATTTAAACCCGAAAAACGATTAGCACTCTAAGCAATTAACCCATGCAAATCAAGGGGCATCGTTCTGTAAAGCCGATGAAAAACCGTTAAAACCCCAGCTCAAATAAAGGTCAAATATCAAGCCCATACAAAGCAAAATATTGATAATAAAGAAATTTAAATCACACTCAACACCTGCGGCATTATGTATTACTTACAGATAGATTATTGAATATTTATTTCACATCAGAACAATTAATAGGCTAAATAGACCAAGAATATGCACAAATAGTTCGTGTACAAATAATTCGAACACAAACCAATTAAGAGAGTTTAAACGCCACCAAGACTGGTAAATTAACACCATTACGAGGCGCGCACTCCCAATGACTTTTACACACATATGAAGGGCAATCTGGATAGAGTCCGTCCAATTAGGCACAGATCGGATTGATACCTTCATCTCCGATATAGAAGACATAACACCAACTGTGATACTTGCTGCAAACTGTCAAAAGTCGATTACCCAGGCCGAAAGACAACTTGTAGAGTACACATTGCTGTTCCATTCTTTATCTAAAGGTTGGGCACTCTTTCGGACGGATAAAAGGACAGGTATTAGAATGATAAAAATGCTGGTGTGTGACTTTGATGGCACGCTTGATGGCGGCTCGTCTCATGGGGTTGATCAGTTGTTTAACTACTTAACAAAGCAACCGGATATCCGCTTTATCATCGCGACAGGTAGAACACTGCCCTCAATTCGTGTGGGTTTAGCTTCTGACAACTACCCGAAACCACACACGATTATCAGCGACGTAGGCACGAGAATTCATCACGAGCACTCCCAAACGCCGGATCACACCTGGCACAATCAATTAGAAGCATCTTGGAACAAGTCAAAGGTTGAGTCTGCACTTGCATCGCTCGATTTCATGGGAGAGCGCTTAGAGAGCCATCAAGGGGACTACAAGATCACTTTCGAAGGAAAACTGTCTGACTCTCAGCACGAGCTAATTGAATCAAGCTTGGAGTCACACGGACTGGATGTAGACCTCACCTACTCACACGATTGGTACTTAGATATCACGCCTAAAGGTGTCAACAAGGCCACTGCGATTCATCATCTACTTAAACAACATCAGTTAAGCATTGAAGAGGTATGCGTGGCTGGCGACTCAGCGAACGACACCTCGATGCTAACCATAAATGGCGTAAATTCAATATTGGTCGCGAATCATTACCCTGAGATCGCTCACCTGTCCGATCGAGATAACGTATACACCAGCAGAGCAACACATGCAGAGGGTGTATTAGAAGGCCTTAAATACTGGCAAGGGCTTGCTGCGTCGGGTAATTAATACCAGTGTATCAAGCAGGTCGTCTCTACTTGATACACTTATTTCCAACCAGGAAGCCAATGATCCTTATCGGTTAGATCGCGCCAGTTAATGTCTTCTTCTCGTTTCGTCATCACCGCTTCTATTAAGCAACGAATGACCTCCCCTTCTTCGAATTCGACCTCAGTGATCATAAAGTGCTTTTCTTTCTTTACTGGGCTAACGGCCGTCCATTTACTGCGAAGTAGTTTCTTTGGATTGATTCGATTCATTGATCTTATCTCTCGCTGTGATGTCGTTGATTAATATGAGTTGTCTACTCGACACTGGGTAATAGTCTCTATGACGCAAAAAAGATCATAAAAAAAGCCAGCGATTAAAGCTGGCTCTATTCTGGTGATTGTTTCTCGTTAGAGATTAACCATTTTTAGGTGGATCAAATGCCGTCAGTTCTAATGCTGGGCCTGTGTATTTTTCAATTTTCACAAGCGCAGAATTCGCAGCACAACCATTTGCCAAACGAGAAGTTGGAATATCCAACGTGAGCACGTTACAGCCACCATTTTTACATAAACCTGTCTCTTTATCTAAATCTGGCCAACCGCCTTCATGGATACATACAGCACCCTGTTTGATACCATCAGTCACTAATGCACCAACCAGTACTTGTCCACGATCGTTATATGCACGAACCAAATCTCCGGTTTTGATGCCACGTACTTTCGCGTCTTCTACGTTAATGGAGATAGGTTCACGGTTACCAATAGCGTACTCTTCACGCAATTTTGCATAGTTAAATTGACTGTGTAAACGGTGGGCCGCATGCGCTGTCATCAACTGAAGTTCATCACTCTTCGCTTTACCAAAGAACTCTGTAGGCTCAATCCACGTTGGATGCGCTGGACAATCCGCAAGATTGTAGCCTTCGATTGTTTTAGAGAAGATCTCGATCTTACCACTTGGTGTACCTAGCGGATTCATCACAGGGTCTTTACGGAAATCAGCATGGCGAACGAACTGTGCAGCTTTCTTGTTGTATTTCATTTCAATAAGCTGGTTATCATCCCAGAACTTACCAAACTTAGGCATACGTACACGTGCAGATTTACCCGCTTTTTGCGCTGCATCGTAGAAGCCTTTCAACCAAGCCATTTCGTCTTTACCTTCAGTAAAGACATCGCGACCACCGGCTTTGATCATCTCAGACATATCTGCAAATACATCAAAGTCGTTACGCGCTTCACCTTGAGGTTCAACTACCTTCTTCATTGGTACTAAATGTTGGTTACTGTAGTCACCTGTCATCGTCATATCATTACGTTCAAATGACGTAGTGATTGGCAATACAATATCCGCATGCTTAGCCGCTGCAGTCCAGTAGATCTCAGAGATAACCACAAGTTCAGGTTTTTGCCACGCTTTGATCAAACGGTTGGTATCTTGGTGATGAGTAAAGTTACCACCGCCCGCCCACCAAATCATTTTCAGGTCAGGGAACGTCAGTTCATGACCATTGTGCATATATGATTTGCCTGGGTTTTCCAGTGCTTCTGTAATACGAGCAACAGGGAAGCTGTTCACCGCACCTGAAACTGCCCAGTCGTTACCTGCTGAAGAACCACCACCGATCGAAGCTGAAATCGCAGGTAATACACCAGCATCGCGTGTTGGGTTACCACCATTAGAATAGTGGTAAGACAGACCAAAACCACCGCCAGGAAGACCAATCTGACCAAGCATTGCAGCTAACGTCGCAATCATCCAGTGGCGTTGCTCACCGTATTGTTGACGCTGAATGCCCCAACCCGCCATAAGCATAGTGCGGTTCTGGCTAAAGATGTCTGCTAGAAGCTCAAGTTGTTTCGCAGGAACGCCTGTGATCTCTTCAGCCCATGCTGGCGTCTTTTCAACACCGTCTTCTTTACCCATTAGGTACGCTTCAAACTTATCGTAACCACTGGTGTACTTATTCAGGAACTCTACGTCATGCTTACCCTTCTTAACTAAAGAGTGCGCGATACCCATCATCATTGCGACATCGGTCATTGGGCGCGGCGCAATCCACTGAACTGTGTCACCAAAGAAATCAACGGTTTCGGAACGCATTGGGTCAATCGCGATGATTGTCTTGCCGGACTTCTTAAGTTGATGGAAGAACTCTAGGCCTGAACAGTCGGTTGAACTCCATGCAATCTTAAGCGTGTTCATTGGGTTCATACCCCACAACACAACAACGTCTGAGCTCTCTAGTACCACAGGGTGAGTGGTTTGCTGTTCATAAACTTCGATCGATCCCATTACGTGCGGCATGATCACTTGTGCCGCGCCCGTTGAGTAATCACCTAAGTGACCAGAGTAACCACCAGCCAAGCTCATGTAACGTTGCAGCAACGTTTGTGCTTTATGCAGTACGCCACTTGAACGCCAACCGTAAGAGCCCGCAAATACAGATTCAGGTCCGTTCTCTTTACGAATACGCGTTTGCTGTTCGTGGATCAGCTTATAAGCTTCATCCCAAGACACTCGAACGTAGTCGTCATCACCACGAGAGCCTGTTGGCGCCGATGGATTGTCTAGGAAACCTTTACGTACCATTGGGTATTTGATACGCGCTTTGGTATGAACCTGATCAGGGCCTGTCGTTTGCAAGCTGTTTGGCACTGTTTGTGCCAGAGCATTAGTCGTTGAAACCAACTTGCCATCTTTTACTTCACACAACATCGGACCCATACGACCTGCTGTTAATATACCTTTACCACGCTTATTCGCAGCCGATGCTGTCATTGGCGTCAATGATGTGAATGCCAGCGCACCAGCAGCCATGCTTGTTCCTTTGAGGAATCCGCGACGAGTAATATCTGTCATAATTATTTCCCTTTTGTTTCTTAGTGGCCAGCCACATCTTTTGCGTGGTTCTGGAAGTATTTAGTAAGAAGTTCTAAATCTTGGTCTGAAATGTCAGTTCTTTCGCCCATGCCTTTCGCAACGGGGCCCCAAGCATTAACGGTGAAGTGGTTCGCGCCAATTTTTGCGTGGCATGTCGAGCAGTAAACGTTGTCGAGTTCTTCAGCGTACTCCCAGATTGGCTCGAGTGAATCCAGTACAGGCGCATCAACATTCGCGGTTAGCACCGCCGTTCGCCATTCATTGCCGTATGCATCCGTTTTAAAATCACCAACGTCAAGGTTCTGTTGCCCTTGGTCTGTCAGCATCGCAACGATTGAGCGCTGACCTTCGCCGTAGTAAAGCACCTGTTCTGCACCCTTCATTTGGTAAGCATGCAACTCGATTGTGCGCTCAGTACCTTCAACACTTTTCACATCTAGGCGTGCCGTTGGATTAATAGTGCCAAGGTCACCAATACTGATGGTTTCTGCTGAGTAAACGACTTTCGCATTCGGGTCTGTTTTTTCGGTGAATGCCATCAAATTATCAAAGGCTTCGCTGTCCATTTCTGGCTCAGGAGCAAAGTGAGCAACACCTTTGTGGCAGTCGATACAAGTCTGATTATTCTCTTGTCCGTACTCATGCATTTTTGCTGCATCTTCAGATTGCTCGTAGCTGTCCATCGCATCGAAAGTATGACAAGAACGACACGTGGCTGAATCGCTTTCACGCAGTTGTGCCCACACTGTTTCTGCCATTGCCATACGATGTTCTTCGTATTTATCTTCTGTATCAATTTTGCCGGTTACGAACTCATGATAAATATCTTTAGACGCACGAATTTTTGTGATTACGTAGTCAATTGGATCAGAAGGAATATGACAGTCAGAACACTCAGCTCGAATGCCTTTTGCATTGCTGAAGTGGATTGAACCTTCATATTCTTCATACGGAATTTGCATAGTGTGGCAAGAAGTACAGAACTCAGTACTCGATGTGTAGTGCATAACGGCTGCAGTACCGCCCAGCGTTAGCCAACCAATACCTATACCAACAGCGGCAATAAGAGCGATATATCGTTTTTTAATAGACATATTTAGAAATCATCTTCAACAATTAGTAACAATTGCGATCAGAATAATACTTTAGGGGTAGTCACTATTGATTCACGTCATAAATTGTCTTTATTGACAATAAAGAAAGTGAGCAATGAGACTTCAATACAACTCACTTATAACCGTGACTGCGCAACCAATTGGTTTGATATTCACAAAACAAATAAAGCCAATCTCATTTATAAAATTCAACTAAAAATAACTACACGCCTTCCTATTTAAATCGCACTAAAATCAAGATAAGGAGTAACGAACCCGCCTATAATATTTGCAAAATTACGGCATTGAATTAGGCATGAACCAAACAGAGTTCCAACAAAAAATAGCGAGTTTTACTTCGATTGAACAAGCCCTTGATTACTTTGAAATTGGGTTTGATAGCAAGTTCATCGACCAAAATAGAATAGAGCTTGTGAAGCGCTTCAATGGTTATCTGATCCTGTCAAAGCCGGATGATTGGTTTGCTGGAAGAAGAGCGCTGAAAAATGCGTACTGTAAGGTGCAACGCAGTAAACTCGATCGCTATACACGCTCTGCCTGTCGTGGTTGCACGACTTGCCAACGTCGATAGCTCAAAGTTAACCGTTAAATAGCTGTCGATTTAAAAGTAGGCAGCTAAAAAACAGATAGCTGAAATAACATCTCATTACGATTTAGTTAGTGGTTTGCTCGAAAAAAAGTGTGCTAATCTTACGGCAACTCAACTACGAGATAAAAACTACAATGAAAATTTTAAGCAACTTCGAAAGCGGCAACATTCACGTCGTTTCAGCAGATTCACCACAAAACATTCAACTAACTATTCCAGCGGATAATCAAACTGAAATCGCACAATGGTTTCATTTCCGCTTAGAAAGTGAAGCTCAACAAGCTCACCACTTTGAAATCGGCCAATTGGCAACATCTGCCTACCCTGAAGGCTGGAAAGATTATGATGTGGTTGCATCGTATGACCGTGAAGAGTGGTTCCGCATTCCATCTCAATTCGATGGCGACACTTTAAGCTTTGATATCATTCCTGAACACGATTCAATGTACTTCGCGTACTTCGCACCGTATTCATACGATCGTCATCAAGATCTCTTGCACAGTGCTCAAACGCACCCTGCTTGTAAGCTAGAAACTCTGGGCCATACGTTAGATAACAACGACATCACTTTGCTAACCATCGGTGAGCCAAGTGCAGAGAAGAAAAACATCTGGGTTATTGGTCGCCAACATCCGGGCGAGACCATGGCTGAATGGCTGATCGAAGGTCTGCTACAACGCTTGCTTGATGAAACAGACACAGTTGGTCGTTCACTTCTAGACAGCGTTGTATTCCGCGTTGTACCTAACATGAACCCAGACGGCAGTATCCGTGGCCACCTACGCACTAACGGTATTGGCGTTAACCTAAACCGTGAATGGCAGTCACCTTCTATGGAACGCAGCCCTGAGGTTTTCTTTGTTCGCGAGCGCATGCTAGAAACTGGCGTTGACCTTTGTCTAGACATTCACGGCGACGAAGCAATCCCATATAACTTTGTTGCTGGTAGCGAAGGCACACCTTCATACAACGAGCGCATTGCAAAACTAGAGAATCACTTCAAGCAAGCTCTTCTGACTATCACGCCAGAGTTCCAAGATGAATTTGGCTACGATAAAGACGAACCGGGCAAAGCAAATATGACCGTCGGCACAAACTGGATCGGCGAACAGTTCAAGTGTTTGGCATACACTGTCGAGATGCCATTTAAAGATCACATCAGCCACGCTGACGAACTGTACGGTTGGTCTCCAGAGCGCAGTGTTGCATTTGGTCACGACATGCTAGCAGCGGTTTGGGCAACAGTAGACGAGCTATAAGACGAAACAAACTCGTTAGTTTGTCTTTAGAAGTAGTTTGTTCATATAGATGACAAAGCCCAGCACTCGTCAAAGTGCTGGGCTTTTTATATCAGATAATGATGAGTTACTTGGGTTTTAGGCGTTTAGAAGCTTTGCTTATGCCACTCTGAGGTTCGCGAAGAAAACCGGGTACCTTTGCCTAATGTGTCGTTGTTCAGCCACCATATCTTTGAAACTCGGGCCTTGTGATAACAGAACGATCACTTCATCGCCTTCTTGCCTCAATACAGAACCACGAATATCAATGCTGTTATTACCATGCAACCATAAAGTGCCTGCCATTGAGAAGCCTCGATAGACCGGGATGATGTTACTCATCATCAAGCGCACGCCTTTTTCAGAAACTTCACTGACATGAAAAAGTTCATCTTTGATTCGTATCACTGGGCGCGCCTTTTTAGGGTACTTCAGGCGGTAATACTCACGTTTCTGGGTGAATGACTCTTCACTCATCGATGACTCCCTGTCTCTATTTTTATTTCTATTTATTAAAAAACAAGCTAGTAAAACAACTCAAAAACACACCATACCGTTGACTCTATTCATCCTTTAACTTCTAAGCTAGATTCAAAACAAAGATGCCAACCAAATGGATAACTGATAATTATATCGACTTTGTGATCAATTGCTTTAGGTTTTTACTCCAAAATATTCATAGTCTTTAGGATTCAATAAAAAATGGGATGTAAGTCGTCTATCTCAAATTCGATTTCGCCATATTAAGACTAAAGGGCAAGCTGAAGTTCACCGATAAACTGATTCTCTAACTTTTGACGTCCTGTTAAACTCCACCTCCCTTTTGATACTTGGTTCATTTATGTCATTTGATAGCCTAGCCCTTAACCCAAAAACCGTCTCCGCGATCCCATCTCAATTCAATAAGCCGACAGAGATACAGCAAGCGGTAATTCCTGCAATTATTGCGGGGAAAGACGTGCTGACGTTGGCTCAAACGGGTAGCGGAAAAACGTTGGCATTTGGCTTACCTTTGCTGAACAGCATCAAGCATGATGTAAATGAACTACAAGCGATAATCATTGTTCCAACCCGTGAACTTGCCTCTCAAGTAGCCAAAGCACTAGAACCCATCGCAACCACACTTGATATCAAAACGGTGACACTGACTGGTGGAGTTGATATCGAGATCCAGCAACAGCAATTGTTAGAAAAGCCACAACTCGTGATCGCAACTCCTGGCCGCCTACATGCCGTTATTCAAGAGAACAAGCTCGAGCTAACCCAATGCAAGTCTTTAGTTCTTGATGAGGCAGACCGTTTACTCGACATGGGATTTTGGCCAGATGTTCAAACCATTATTTCTGCTCTTCCTAAAAAGCATCAAACACTGCTGTTTTCGGCTACGCTGCCAAAAGAGCTGATCAGTCAGACTGAGGCGCTTCTTGTTAATCCAGTAAAAGTTACGACGCATCAAGAAAACAGCGTGGTCGCGGCTATTGAAGAAACTCTGTACTTAGTGAACAAAGGCAGTAAAGCTCAAGCGCTGATCGCCCTAGTCAATCAGCACGCATGGTCGCAGGTCTTGGTATTTATTGGCGCAAAAGACAATGCAGATGCATTAACCAAGCGATTGAATAAAGCCAAAATCAGTGTGAATGCGCTACACGGAAATAAGAGCCAAGAAGAGCGAGAGTAAGCATTAGAGAGTTTCAAAAATGGCAAGACTCGTGTGCTTATCGCCACCGACGTTATGGCTAGAGGCATCCATATTGATCAACTACCTGTCGTAATTAACTTTGATTTGCCATCGCATTCGGCGACTTACGTCCACCGAGTTGGTCGCACAGCAAGAGCAGGAAGTACTGGCAGCGCGATCTCTCTGGTTAGCCACAGCGAAACTGACTACCTGAATGCAATTCGTACTCTGACCAATAAACCTCTTATGCTACAAGCGTTGGAAGGCTTCCCTGTTACAGACAAACCTGCATCTGAAACGGCAGCTCGCAAACGTCCGCCTAAAGACAAAATGGCTAACCGAAGAACCGCAAAAAAGAAGAGTGTTAAGCAATTTAAGAGCAAACCAAGTTCTTCGAAATAACCTGTTCTTCAAAATAACCACAGAAAATCGAATAGCCCAGTTTGCACTGGGCTTTTTTATGGTTGATCTCATATTAGCAGGACCAAAATACAAACTTACGCCCTCAAACCTCCATAAAGATGCCAACCTAAATGACACTTTTATGAATTATGATGCCAAGGTATTGATTCTTGGTTGCTCAAAAAAAATACTCTGAAATCACGTTGACGCCCCTATATCTGACAACTAGATTTTTCTATTAGTGTCTAAAAACCGGGAGGTCATTGAAATGAAACGTGCAAGCTCTACATATCGATTACAACTGATTAAGGAAGTGGCAACTCGCCGAGATCGTCAGCGTTCTAATGACCCGATGGCAAACTACATACAAAACCTAATAGACAACAAAGATGACTGTGATACCTCGGTGGAGCGTAACCAGAGATTCAGTGGCAGTCATTTTGATGAGCATATTGGTGGTTGGGTTAGCGACCATTGGGGTAGCAAGTAAGCCTACATCTCTAGTCACTGATATAGTCGATAGAACAGCATCGTTAGCTGTAAAATTAATATCTGCATTAACCTATTATCTGCAACAATTCCCTATCCAAGAGTAAGCAGAAAGTGTCTGAGTTAAAAAGAGAAAAAGAAGTGATGGTTGCCTTCCAAGTGATCCCTCGCGTTAAAGAAGGCAACAACTTCGAAGTGGTTGATAAAGCAATTGAAGTTGTGAAAGCTGCCGATGTGCCTTTCCAAGTCGGAGCTATGGAAACCACGATGAAAGGTGAACTCAACCAACTGCTAGATATCGTTAAAAAAGCAGAACAAGCTTGCTACGATGCAGGGGCTGTAGAAGTGATCACAAACATTAAAATTCACAGTAAAACCACCGAAGCCGATGATACATTTTGCACGTACCATCGTGGTGTAACGAAAGCGAATCACATGTTTGTTTAGCAATATGTTTATTTCAGAAAGCTGTTTATTTAAGAAAACAGGGCTTTAAGAAAGACTCTGAAGAACCAGTGATGTTATTGAAAAGGCATGTCTGAAAGGTGAGAAAGGATTTCCATTCGCTCTTCTTCTGACATCGAATGCCAATCACGCGGAGTCTCTTCAGGGTCATCTTTCGCCCCGATTGGTTTTCGATCCAGTGCTTTAACTGGCTCTTTTTTGAATTTTCCGTTCTTTTTATTCATACCGACACCACTCCTTCAGGTACAAAGGTACCTACCTTAATATTACACCCCAACCATTATGTAAAGTAATAGTTACCTCGAGGTTAAATAAAATTTCAATACTTCCTCTTTAGCCGAAAAGATCTCTTTGGGGACTTGTACTTCCCTCTTCGTCAACCGACTTACCAACCAAATTTTTTTGCTTCATTATTTTTCTTCTATAGCGCTGACGACACAGCTTTATGACGTGTAACTGTTCTGACGGCGTCATCGACATCCAATTAAAGCGCTCCTCCCTTTTACGCATACAGCCATTGCAATAGCCTTTGTCATCGCTTGAGCAAACCCCGACGCAAGGGCTTGGAACTTGGAAAAACTCTAACTGCTCCACCGCGCCTCCTTACATAATCAAAATTACGCTTACTATCTCAAAAATAAGCGATTAATTTGTCGCCTAGCTCATGAAATCCATACTAAACTATGACCTTATACTGACACATATAGTGTTTTGTAAACTATACTTTGAACCCATCAAGTTACACTTATTCGGTAACTTCGTTCTTTCCTTTGGAGCCTTATAATATGAAGTTTAGTTCAAAAAAATTACTAGCAGTAGCCGCTTTACCTATGATGCTAGCAGCATGCACAACAACAGGTGATAACGCGATGCAAGTAACACCAACCGATCTACAGCACCATAATTGGGAACTTGCGCAAATTGATGGCAAGAACATTGAGAAAAGCGAACACCAAGCGACACCTCGTCTAGAGATCGGCGAAAAGATGACGGCAAACGGCATGGCTGGTTGTAACAACTTCTTCGGTCAAGGCGAACTAAAAGACGGTCAATTCCGCATTAAGCAAATGGGCATGACCATGAAAATGTGTCACGGCTCAGCAATGGAAATCGAACAATCGGTTTCCGCGACTCTAAGCGAGTGGAGCGACGTAACACTAACAAACGATACGCTAGTATTGAAAAACGATGTACACACGCTAACGTACACAATTCGTGACTGGGTAAACTAATCAGTCAAAGAAACCAAATATTGATTGAAGGAGCCCTAGTGGCTCCTTTTTTATTGCTTTTTTACACTCATGATTCCTTCAAAACTGACACTCATCGCTTACTTTTCGTACCAACCTCCAATAAACCTAAAAAATCTATCATTTGAGTGCAATAAATTCATCAGTTCAACGGTCTGTTGCTAGGATGGTAATAGCCCTTAAGTAATTGATTGAATTTACTGTTGAATTAGAAATTATTTCAGAAACAGATAGAATAATAGGGCGTGTTGATCTT
>NZ_JBFRVM010000133.1:0-32925 GCF_041475145.1 Vibrio sp. 10N.222.49.A3 | reverse complement strand
CTAACTGGAGCAGATCAACGTGGGATAAGTTATGCATCCCAGCAATTGGTTAGAAGAATATGCTCACGGAATAGCTGAGATGCGAAAGGTTTGTAGCTACGTTGAGTTCGATGGAAAGAAATGACTGATGATGAACTGAGAGAAGCTCGAATCAAACTTAATACTTATGTAGGCTTAGCAGTAGAGGATTCCCGAAAATACATCGAAGCATATAGAGTGTTAACATTTGTTGTTAGAAAGATGTTTCATTCAGCTAAGGGAGTAGAAGAGAGATGACACTACCCCTCATATACGTCTGCACTCGTGCACACTAAATAAGAATTATACGTTCGCACCTCAGTGCGCAAATAAATTTACGCGTCGGGCTTGGCGGAAAGATCTGCACTTCTTATATTTATGGCATACAGATCCAGCAAGAGTCCTTGTCGTCTCTAGTATAAAGCATTAAAGATGGCGTGGTTGTCGGGATGCTAGATCGGGAAGGTTTCCTACCCACCCACTCGGAGGGTGTAGAATTTATACTCGATATAGGTTCGAATCCTTCAGGGCGTACCACTATTTAAAGAAACCCGATAACTCTCTGAGTTGTCGGGTTTTTTGCTTTCTCACCATAATAAAAACAATCATCTCCGATCGCCACCCATTTCCCCTCGTTATTCATTTCATTCGGCTCATGTAATAGAAAGTTAAAATTGTTGGTTTTTTGGGGTTTACATCATTTGGTAATAAAGCCAATATGAATTCACGAAGAATAGACAAGTAAAGCTGTTAACCCGTAGGTTTAGGAATCAAACCTTCTGCTCAATGGCTGATTTAGAGGAAGTAATGGCAGGAAACAGTATCGGACAACATTTCCGCGTGACTACGTTCGGAGAAAGTCACGGTATCGCACTAGGATGTATCGTAGATGGGTGCCCACCAGGATTAGAAATTACCGAAGCAGACCTTCAAAGAGATTTGGATCGTCGTCGCCCAGGTACTTCTCGTTATACAACGGCTCGCCGTGAAGCGGATGAAGTAAAGATTTTATCCGGTGTATTTGAAGGCCAGACTACGGGTACTTCTATTGGTCTATTGATTGAAAATACAGACCAACGCTCTAAAGACTATTCCGAAATTAAAGACAAGTTCCGCCCTGGCCACGCTGATTATACCTACCATCAAAAGTACGGTGTGCGTGATTACCGAGGTGGCGGTCGCTCTTCTGCTCGTGAAACTGCAATGCGTGTTGCGGCAGGTGCGATTGCGAAGAAATACCTTAAGCAAGAATTTGGTGTTGAAATCCAAGCTTATCTTTCTCAAATGGGTGATATCTCAATTGATAAAGTGGATTGGAACGAGATCGAAAACAACGCTTTCTTCTGTCCTGATGCCGACAAAGTACCTGAATTTGACCAACTGATTCGTGACTTGCTAAAAGAAGGCAACTCGATCGGTGCGAAGATTCAAGTAGTTGCGACTAAAGTGCCTGTAGGCCTTGGTGAGCCAATCTTTGATCGTCTAGATGCAGACATCGCGCACGCTCTAATGAGCATCAATGCGGTGAAAGGTGTTGAGATTGGTGATGGCTTCGATGTGGTTAATCAGCGCGGTAGTGAACACCGTGATCCATTAACTCCAGAAGGCTTCAGCAGCAACCACGCTGGCGGTATCTTAGGCGGTATTTCTACTGGTCAAGATATTGTGGCAAGCATTGCGCTTAAACCCACATCAAGCATTACCGTTCCTGGTGACACTATCACCAAAGACGGTGAAGCAACGCAGCTAATCACTAAAGGCCGTCACGATCCATGTGTTGGTATCCGTGCAGTGCCTATTGCTGAAGCGATGCTGGCTATCGTGTTGCTTGATCACTTGCTACGTCATCGTGGTCAAAACTTTGGTGTGACAACAGAAACGCCAAAAATCTAGTTCTGCTTCGTTTTATTCAAAACAGAACTGAAACTGATTTGAGAGAAATCAAAAAGGGTTGCTTCGTAATGAAGCAACCCTTTTTATATTCTGCGTCATTGAAAATATATTATCTAATGCACAGAGCTTTCCGGATCAAGCTGGAACGAAGGCAAGCGCCATTTGAATCTCACTGCTGCCATGCGCAGTAAATAGCCTACAACCAATGTCACGATCGTCGCGGTCACATCGTTTATGCCTAGTTCAAGAAGACCTAAGTACAAGCCTGAAGCGACAAGGGCGACAGATGCGTACAACTCTTCATGCAAGACTAGTGGCGTTTGACGACAGATAAGATCGCGCAGCAGGCCACCAAACACGCCAGTCACTAATGCAGACACCATACAAATCATTGGGTGCAGACCCATGGTCATCGCTACTTTAGTACCAATGATACTAAATACGATAAGCCCCAACGCATCCAAACGAATGAACAAGCCTTTTAGCTTGATTACCCATTTGGCTAATCCCGTTGTGATAACACCAGCAATACAAGTGATCGCCAGGTACTGGGGGTTTTCAACCCAGCCTAAAGGGTAATGGCCGAGTAAAATATCTCTTACTGTACCTCCGCCAATTGCCGTTGCACTCGCAACCAGCATTACACCAAACCAATCCATTTTTTGTTTGCCAGCACTGAGAGCACCGGTCATGGCTTCTGCCGTGATGCCAATGATATACAAAACACTTAGTAGCATTGCTGTAACTCTATAATCTAGGTCTATAAATTGGAGTCTTATAGGCCATAGGGATATAAAAATGAAGCGCGAGTGTAGTAGTAAAAACACTGATTGACGAATGAATATTTGTACCGTGAATAGGCATTTCAGATTAGCTAAACTAATCATTCACCTCAAAGTGGTGTAATCTGGGAGCAGCAATCGATTGTCATCGTAAAGTATTATGATCAACCTAATGTCATTGCCAGTGATAGGGCTTTACCGAGCGCTTAAAAAAACGCAAAATGCCCCAGTTCTTTTTACTTAAATTTGATCTTATGACACACCAATACCCAGACATCATCGACATTTTCAATCAAACCTTTTTCGAGAGCTTCAATACTAAGCTAGAACTGGGAGCGGACGAGCCTATTTACCTGCCAGCCGATGAGGAGATTCCTCATCACCGTATCGTTTTTGCTCGTGGCTTTTATGCTTCAGCACTTCACGAGATAGCGCACTGGTGTGTGGCTGGTCCTGAGCGTCGCTTATTGGAAGATTTTGGTTACTGGTATGAGCCTGATGGCCGAACTGAGTCGGTTCAAGCTGAGTTTGAAAAAGTGGAAATTCGCCCACAAGCGTATGAATGGATCATTGCGACCAGCGCAGGCTTTCCTTTTAATGTTAGCTGTGACAATCTACACGGCGATTTTGAGCCAGATCGTTTGGCCTTTATGAATAAAGTACACAGCGAAGTCATGGGTATCTTTGAAGCTGGTCTGCCGCCTCGCGTGAAAATGCTCTCTGAAGCATTACGCAGCTTCTATGATGTTGCGCCTTTATGTACTAGCCAATTTATTGTGAAATAAGAGAATATTATGATTATCGAATTTGAAGAAAAACTACTTGAATTAATTGATGCTCGCATTGAAAACGCATCAGATGATGAACTGTTTGCTGGTGGTTACTTACGTGGTCATATTTCTCTTTCAGTAGCTTCATGTGAAGAAGACGGTATTGAAGACGTAGCAGAAGTTAAATTGCGTATTGAGAAGAGCCTAGAAGACGCACGTTCTGAATTGACGCCAGCCGATCGTACGATCGTTAATGACCTTTGGGTTGAGCTGCAAAACCAAGCTTAATTTTAGTCGTTTAGCATTATTCGTCTACCGTAATTCGCTCACAACTCTCCCTCCTCATTTTTGAGCGAACCAATAATTTGAGACTCATTCGAATTTTTTGAATGAGTCCGTTCAATCCTTGTGATGGTTCCATTTTCTGACTACGTTATTCTAATCCCACTTAACGGAATCACAGAAAAGGTCACATCATGAAAGTTATCGCATTTGGCGCAAGCACCAGCTCTACCTCTATCAACAAAACTCTAGCAACTTACGCAGCTAACTTGATTGAAGGTGCTGAAGTCAAAGTTCTAAACATCAACGATTACAACGTTCCTATGTTCAGTGAAGACACTGAAAAAGAGATTGGCCAAGCGGAAGGTGCTCAAGCATTCTTACGTGACCTAGCAGAAGCTGACGCATTTGTTATCTCTTTCGCTGAGCACAACGGCCACTACCCAGCGGCGTACAAAAACCTATTTGACTGGGCGACACGCATTGAGCGTTCAGTATTTGGCGAGAAACCTGCGGTTTACTTAGCGACATCACCAGGCCCTGGTGGCGCACAAACAGTACTTGGCGCAGCAACTGGTTCGGCTCCGTACTTTGGTGGTAACGTTAAAGCATCGCTTTCAGTGCCTAGCTTCTACGATAACTTTGATTTTGAGTCTGGCGCTATCAGCAACGAAGAGATTGCTCAGCAGATCAAAGATGCGGTTGCTAAGCTGTAAACATCGTTCAATTTAGAACATCAGTTTAGATCAACACGAACAACAAAAAGCCCGAGTGACATAATGTCGCTCGGGCTTTCTAGCTTTTAGCCTTAGATATTTCTGATATTCATAAACTTCAGAATAGCTGAACTAGAAACTATGAATTTGATTTAGAGTGCTTGTCTGCAACCCATCCAGCCGTTAATGCCTTACCTTTACGCAGTCTGCGCACCCACATTCTGCTTGGGTGAATCGCTTCAAGCACATCGACAGGTAAGGGAAGCGGTTCGCCACAAATTTGCGATGCTAACACTTCAGCTAATAATGGCGCAGAGCTCAAGCCACGTGAGCCTAGCCCGATAAAGCAGTATAGGTTAGGGAAGCTTGCTACCGTTTGAACATCATCAACAGAGTGACGTTGCGGGTTGAAGTTGTGCAGGTCTTGGTACTGTTCTTTGATTGATTCAAAATCGCCAACGTTTCCGACAAACGGAAGGTGGTCACGGCTTACGCTGCGGATGCCTTGGCGCGCTAGGTTGCCACTGGTGTCGACATCTTTTGTCCACTTTTGGTCTGGCAGCGACCCATGTAGGCGATCGCCATTGTGCTGCTGAACCTCAATATCAAATTCTTGGTCTATATTGGTTTTGTCATAGTTGGCACCAATACAGTGATGAGCATTGTTTGGATTCTGCGGCGTAAGATAGCCATCAAAGCACAACACGGTTTTTAGCTGGCTGAGACTTTCCGTGGTCGGAATATGGCTCACTTGGCCTTTAACTGGAGTTAGAGGTACAGGCTGAGTCTGCTCAAACTGAGTGAACTTGTGTCCGTTCGCGACAACTACTTGGTCGTGCTTGGTTTGAATCTCACCTTGTGGTGTCTCAATGGTGAGTTGCCATTGTTGTTCAACTTCGAGCCACTCAAGTTGAGTCACTTGATGTTGATAGTGCGCGCTCACTTGGTTGGTCTCTTCTAACCTGCCAATCAAACCTTGAGTCAGTTGGAGAGGGCTTAACCAACCTCCCAGTGGAAAGTAGACACTCTCTTTATCGACTGGTAAGCCAATCTTTTCGTTGGCTTGCTCTGGCGTTAAACGCTGAATCAGATCTGTGTGGAAATTGCCTTCTAACATGCGATTGAGCTTTTTAGTGGAGCCTTCATCCCACATCAAAATGTTCACGCCACACCAATTGTGATCGAAGTTTACTGATTGTGCTGCTTGATTAATAAATTGGCGGGCAAACAATAAGCCCGGACCAAATATTCTTGAAACATTAGATGTCGCTTCGCTGAGTAGCGGATAAATGGCACCTTGGTTGTTACCTGAGGCATTGCCCGCAGCTTGTGGGTGTTCACAATAAAGGGTGATGTTTTTACCACGTCGGCTTAGCGTTTTGGCTAATGCAGCACTGGCGACACCACCACCGATAATGGCTATATCTTGTGAATTACTGTGTTGAGCTAGGCCATACCAAGGTTTGATGTTGGTGTGAGCGCGCTTTTCGCCAAGTCGGCCTGCAATCATTTCTCGCTTAGTACCAAAGCCTTTAACCTTTTTCATTTCAAAGCCGGCTTCAATCAGCCCACGGCGAACGAAGCCTGCTGCGGTGAAGGTGGCGCAGCTGCAATCTTGCTTTGCCAGTTTGGCCATGCCGTTGAATAGGTTTTGATTCCACATTTCAGGGTTTTTGCTTGGAGCAAAGCCATCTAAGAACCACGCATCGACTAAACCTTTGCGAGGGGTCGGCACGTTTGGCATACAATCCTTAATATCACCAAACCACAAATCAAGCGTGATAGCACCATCGCCTAACACAATGCGGTGACATTCGGGCAGGGCAATCGGGTAGTGTTCTTGGAGTTGTGTCGCATACTCCGCTAATTCTGGCCACGATTGGTGCGCTTTGATTAGATCATCTTTATTTAAAGGATATTTTTCAAAACTGATGAAATGTAACTCTTTGGTCGTAGCTTGTGGGTTATCTTTAAGAAAAGCATCGAACCATTGCCAGACTGCGAGAAAGTTTAAACCTGTACCAAAACCGGTTTCAGCAATCACAAAACGGCGTTGTTGATGTTCAACCCAACGCTCTGGAAGGTGGTTTTGTTTTAAAAAGACGTAGCGAGTTTCTTCTAAACCGTTAACATTAGAGAAGTAAACGTCGTCAAATTGGTCTGAAACTGGCGTGCCAGACTCATTCCATTCCAGCTCTGCATTAGTAATTGAAGTCATAAAATCTATCATTTTGTGATTTGAAGCGATATGTTGGTAGGGATTGTACGAATTTCTAGGAAAGCTGACCACTTTTGTTAGGCTTCTTAGTTATCATCTAGCTGAATTTAGAATTATAGGAATGTCACATGAAACGAGTCGTAATCACCGGTATGGGTATTGTTTCAAGTATCGGTAACAACGTCGAAGAAGTTTTAGCATCACTGAAAGAGGGTAAATCAGGTATTACCGCTTCAGAGCAGTTCAAGGAAAATGGCTTGCGCTCTCAAGTTTGGGGTAACCTAAAAATGAACCCTGCTGACCATATCGATCGCAAAAAAATGCGCTTTATGGGTGATGCAGCGGCATTCGCTTATCTTTCAATGGAGCAAGCAATTGCTGACTCTGGTTTAACTGAAGATCAAGTATCTAATGACCGCACGGGTATCGTAGCGGGTTCAGGTGGTGCTTCATCTCTAAACCAAGTAAACGCAGTAGACATCATCCGTGAAAAAGGCGTGAAGCGCGTTGGCCCATACATGGTTCCACGTACAATGGCTTCTACGGTTTCTGCTTGTCTAGCAACACCTTTCAAAATCCGTGGTGTGAACTACTCTATGAGTTCTGCATGTGCAACATCTGCACACTGTATCGGTCACGCAATGGAGCTTATCCAACTTGGTAAGCAAGACGTAGTATTCGCTGGTGGCGGTGAAGAACTAGATTGGTCTCTGACTATGATGTTCGACGCAATGGGCGCACTTTCTACTAAGTACAACGACACGCCAGAATTGGCTTCTCGTACTTACGATGCTGACCGTGACGGTTTCGTTATCTCTGGTGGCGGCGGTATGCTAGTTATCGAAGAACTTGAGCACGCTGTTGCTCGTGGCGCAAAAATTTACGGTGAGATCGTGGGTTACGGCGCAACTTCAGATGGCTACGACATGGTTGCTCCTTCTGGTGAAGGCGCGGTTCGTTGTATGAAGATGGCAATGCAAAACATTGATGGCGTTGACTACGTGAACACTCACGGTACTTCAACTCCTGTAGGTGACGTTAAAGAACTTGGCGCAATCCAAGAAGTCTTTGGCGGCAACAGCCCTGCAATCTCAGCAACTAAAGCGATGACAGGTCACGCTCTAGGTGCGGCTGGTGTACACGAAGCAATTTACTCAACGCTAATGCTTGACAACGGCTTCATCGCACCAAGCATTAACGTTGCAAACCTAGACGAAGCGGGCGAAGGCCTAGACATCGTAACCGAAGCTCGTGAACAAGAGCTAACAACGGTTATGTCTAACAGCTTTGGTTTCGGCGGTACGAACGCAACGCTAGTAATCAAAAAATACCAAGGCTAATTGAAGCTAAGGTTAAATTAATAAAAGGTTAATCGTTAATGGGTGACGTGAGTGCTGATTCAACACGCACAGGTCACCCAGTAATCATGACCATCAGAACATAGCTTTTATAAATATGGTTTTAAGCGTGTTTTTTAACCCTAGCTTTGTAAGCTTCGCTTTAGAAAATAGCTTTTTAAATCAAGATTTAGAAGTTGAAAGGTTTCCAGAGCTTGATCAGTACTGGCTTTGGTTAGTACTGGTTGAACAGACGCAAGACTCTGTCTCCTGGAGAGCGAGATAGGATCCTTTTGTTCTGGATGTTTGCCCGATTGTTTATTCAATCGGGCATTTTTCGTTTTAGTCTTCTGACTTTAGTTTTCTAATTTCAGGTAGTCGTTCTTATTACTGCTTTTGCTTTTGCTTGTGCGACTAGGCGATTCAACTCTTTATTTATAATGTATTCCAATTGCTACTCGACACCGTGTGTGGAATTTTGCACAATCATTTCAATTCACATTTAGGTCGATAGACCCCAACAAAAGTACTCGCCAAATGAAAATCTTAATCGACGAAAATATGCCTTATGCTGAAGCGCTTTTTAGCCAGCTAGGGGAAGTGACAATGAAGTCTGGTCGCACATTAACGGCTGACGACCTAGTTGACGTAGACGCTTTGATGATTCGCTCTGTCACCAAGGTGAACGAGTCATTGATCAGTAAAGCCAACAAGCTGAAGTTTGTCGGCACAGCGACGGCAGGTATGGATCATGTCGACCAAGAATTGATGAAAGAACGTGGCATTTTCTTTACTGCAGCCCCAGGCTGTAACAAGGTGGGTGTGGCTGAGTACGCGTTCAGCGCGATGATGGTGTTGGCTCAGCAGCAAGGTTTCTCTGTATTCGAAAAAACGGTCGGTATTATCGGCTGTGGCCAAGTGGGTAGCTATTTAGCAAAGTGCCTTGAAGGTATTGGTATTAAAGTTCTGCTGAACGATCCTCTAAAACAGCAAGAGGGTGATACTCGCGAATTTACTGAGCTAGATACTCTGCTTGAGCAGTCAGACGTCATCACTCTGCATACGCCAATCACTAAGACAGGTGAGTTCCCAACGCATCATTTGATCAATGAGCAAGTACTGAACAATTTACGTGCTGACCAAATTCTGATTAATGCGGCTCGTGGCCCAGTTGTTGATAACCAAGCGTTAAAAGCTCGCTTGCAAAAAGCCGATGGTTTCACTGCCGTTCTTGATGTATTTGAGTTTGAACCTGAAGTCGACTTTGAACTTCTTCCGTTGCTCGCTTTTGCAACACCTCACGTAGCGGGCTACGGTTTAGAGGGTAAAGCGCGTGGTACCACGATGATCTTCAACAGTTATTGTGAGTTTTTAGGTACTGAACAGCGTGCTTATGCAAGTGACTTATTACCGACAGCGCCAGTGCCTCAAATGAAATTAGATAGAGCTTGGGATGAAGCAACACTGCACAATTTGACTCAGTTGATCTATGATGTGCGCAAAGACGACGCCTTATTCCGTCGCAATATCTCTACGCCGGGTTCTTTTGACAAGATGCGTAAAGAATATTGGGACCGCAGAGAGTACAGTGCAGTCGAGTTAACGGGCGACGAATCTTGTAATTTAACGCCGTTATCTAAACTCGGTTTTATGGTAAAGCCAACTTTATAAAAGAGAGAAACAATGAGCCAAGAATTTAATATTGCTATTTTAGGTGCGACTGGTGCGGTTGGTGAAACCATTCTTGAAGTACTTAAAGAGCGTAAATTCCCTGTCGGTGAAATGCACTTACTAGCAAGTGAACGTAGTGAAGGCAAAACTTCCCGTTTTAACGGCAAAACAATACAAGTACAAAATGTAGAAGACTTCGACTGGTCTCAAGTACATATTGCGTTTTTCTCTGCAGGTAGCGAGCTTTCAGAACGTTGGGCTCCAATCGCCGCTGACGAAGGTGTGGTTGTTATCGATAACACATCACGTTTCCGTTACGAATACGATGTTCCTCTGGTTGTGCCTGAAGTGAACCCTGAAGCGATTGCTGAGTTCCGTAACCGCAACATCATTGCGAACCCGAACTGTTCTACTATTCAGATGGTAGTAGCACTTAAACCGATTCACGATGAAGTGGGCCTTGAGCGTATTAACGTTTCAACTTACCAATCTGTGTCTGGTGCAGGTAAGCCGGGTATCGATGAGCTAGCAGGTCAAACGGCTAAGCTTCTTAACGGTATGCCAGCTGAAAATTCAGCATTCTCACAGCAGATCGCGTTCAACTGTATTCCTCAAATCGATGAATTTACAGAGAACGGCTACACACGTGAAGAAATGAAAATGGTTTGGGAAACTCAAAAGATCTTTGCTGATTCATCAATCACGGTTAACCCGACTTGTGTTCGTGTTCCTGTGTTCTATGGTCACGCTGAATCTCTACACATTGAAACTCGCGCGCCAATCGGTGCTGAGCAAGTTATTCAGCTTCTAGAGAACACGGAAGGCGTTGAAGTTTTCCAAGCTCTAGATTTTCCAACTCAGGTTCGTGATGCTGGTGGTAAAGACCACGTAATGGTTGGTCGTATTCGTAACGACATCAGCCATCACAGCGGTGTGAACATGTGGGTTGTCGCTGATAACGTTCGTAAAGGCGCAGCAACAAACGCAGTTCAAATCGCGGAAGTTCTGATTCGCGATTACTTCTAAGCTTCACTGCTTTGATAAACAAGCCTCACTCTTTTAGTGGGGCTTTTTTAATCGATTGAAAATATTGTTAGTTAAATTGTGTGAAATTGCTGCGAATATTGTCGCTGCAACACATTTTTTGTTTTCATCTCTATAGCTTTACGTCGTTTATCCGATATATTTAACAGTTCATCAATTTATTCGAATTTAAGCACCTAGCTGAGCCTTTTATGTTTCAATTTTTCAAGCCGTGGTTAATGCCTTTTGCCATTCTCATGGCGACTCAGATTTCCGTTGTTCGTGCAGATTCCATTCGAGTTGTAGGGCCTAATGGCCAGATACAATCAGCGCCTACGTTTTCCGAACCTCTTCAAAGAGCACAATTGAATCGTGCTGGGCCTTCTCGTTTTTACGGCCCAACTTTGGGGTCGGAAACATTGTGGTCAATTGCCTCAAAGTTACGCCCTGATAATTCCGTTTCAGTTCAGCAAACCTTGTTGGCTATTTATCGTCTAAATCCACAAGCGTTTGAAAACCAGAATATCCACAGCTTGCTGCCTGCCAGTAATTTACGTGTGCCTTCTTTAGAGCAAGCACGTGCAAGTTCTACACAGCAAGCCGTTAACATCATGAATGCGCACCTTGCTAAGCTCGATGCTCCTGCAAGTAAGCCTGTCGCTTCAAAACCCAAAGCGTCGAGTTCTGATGCAAAAAATGTTGCTCCTGCTAAGCAAGTAAGCACAGCTGAAGCCGCTAAAAAGCCATTGTCTCCAACTCAATCACCTCTAGCTCAATCAGCTCCAACCCAAGAGATGAACAAGCTAGAGAAACAGCTAGAGCTTTCAGAAACTGAGCTATTGTCACTTGAAGAGAAAAACCATCAACTTCGTCTGATGTTGTCGAATGTTCAATTGGAAGTAGATGAGCTAAAAACAGAACTTAGTGATGAAGATCGCATTCGTAGCGAAGTGGAAAAGCTGCTTGATGAAGAGCGTAGAAAGAACGCTGAGATTGCAAAAATGGCTCCAAGTGCCATGGATCAATTGTTATCAAATGGTTGGTTAGTTACTGCTCTTGCGGTTATTCCTGGCCTGCTACTTGGTCTTATCATAGTGATCCTGTTAGGGCGCCGTTCTAAAAATGATGAGCAGCAGCCGACACAAGACCAACCAATTCAATCAGATGCAAGTAGCGTCGCGCCTATCGCTTTAGGCGACGAGATGGACGACTTTGATAATGAATTGTCTTTAGACGATGAACAATTTGGCAATGAAGATGATGCTGATAAGTTATTTGATGACCAAGCATCGCCTGAAGAAGATGTATTTGCAGGTTTAGATGATTCTGATCTCGATTTTAATCTCGATGATGACCCATTTGCGAGTATTGGCGAAAATGGTGACTTAGACACTAACTTCGATGATCTGGAGTTAGACAGCAGCAACGGCATTAGTGTCAATGGCGATGACAAGGCGCTTGGTCTTGAAGAGATGGAGCGCGCACTCGATAAAACATCAGAAAGCGAACTCGGTTCTGATGAGGCCGACTTTGATCTTTCAGATGATAACTCAATGTCGAATGAAGATATTGAATCGCTACTATCACAGGATTCTGAGACTGAAGATCTAGGCTCTAACGAACTAGACCAATCTCTATTAGACGATCTATTTGCGCTTGATGATGAAGATGATGATAGCTTCGATATTGATGCTTTAATCTCAGAAGAGCAAAGTGATTCGATTTCTAATATCGACACATCAGCAACCGATGATTTTGACATTGATGCGCTTATCTCTGAACAACAGAGCGATACTGCACCTTCGGGCGTGAGCAACGATGAATTTGATATTGATTCGTTGATCTCAGAGCAGCAGACGTCACAACCTTCGGCTCCTAGTGTAGAAGATGATATTGATGACATCTTCGCTCAGGTTGCGGCTCAGAACGATCAAGTCAATGAGCCTGTGAATCTCGATAATGATGACGAGGTTGCTGAGAATCTAAACAGCGCTTTGGCGTCTGATGATGATATCGATAACATCCTTTCTCAGTTTGATCTGCCAACCGAAAGTGAAGAAACTCAAGGCAGTGTCGACCTGCTCGATGAGCAATTGACAGGGGATGATGTTGATCTCAGTAATTCAACAGATCTCCTAGATGATATGTTGGAAGATGAATCGGATGATGATTCTGAGAGTGATCCTCTAGGTTTTGACTCATTATCTGAACTCGAAGAACTCTCAGGCTTGTCGACCGATGATGAGCTAGATATTTCGGAAGACAGTACTGAAACCTTGGATGAGTTGATTGATGATTCTGATGATGACTTTGAACTCGATGCCGAGAGCACAGACCTACTAGATGATTTTCTAGACGATGATGCCAATGATGCTCAAGTTACCGTCGAAGGTGACGAGACGTTAGATGAACTGCTAGGTAATGATCTATCAGTCGGTGAAACCGATGAACAAGATTCAGAATCTTTAGATCCATTTGATGATCTACTGACAAGTGGCATTGAAGACGAGCTTGAACCTGAAGGGAAGGCGTTTGATAAAGAGTTAGACGAAGCCTTTGGTTTTGACAACGGCAGCGATGAGTCCGAAAAGGATTCAGACGTCGAGCTTACTCCGTTAACCTCAGAAACACCTGAAGTTGAGTCTGAGCAAGCATCGGACATTAATGCAACACCACAAGCTGAAGTCGTTAGTGATGGATCGTTAGATTCGGAAATGATTCAAGACAGTGCTGACGTTAAGCCAGAAAATGATGAAGCCTTTAATCGTGATGACTTTATCGATGATTTGTTCGGTGTCGCGCCGGCAACAGATGCTTTACTTGATGACTCGCTAGAAACAACAGACGAAGCATTGATTGATGAGTTAATGACTTCTGATGACAATGATTTATTGCCAGCGACAGAAGAGCCTATTGAGTCATTAATTGAAAATACGGTTGAACCAGAGCAAGCGTCTCTTTCAGCCAGCAATGAAGTGTCAGCGGAAGAAATAGTATCCGCTGAAGAAACCGCATCATCGGTTGAAGATGATGAACTGGATATCGACTCACTGCTCTCTGAGAATTCTGATTTTGACAAACCAGTTTTTGAAGAGCGAGTTCAAGAAGAAACTGTACAACAAGAAGCAGAACCAGAGCCAGAGCCGAAAGAAGCCGACGCCCAAGAACAGCGTGAAGACATCGCTGCTAGTTATGAAGAGCAAGTATCGCCATCGTCTTTAAATGATATCTCTGAAGATGATGAAGAGACGGTTGAAGACTGGTTAGCCGAAGCTATAGACGATGTAGAGTCGCCTGCGAATGTTGCCTCTGATTTTGACTTTGAACCGAAAATCCAAGGTAGCGATCAGTTTGAAGATGTCGTTGAATCCTTGCCAGAGCCAGAGCCAGAGCCAGTTCGTGCTGCACATATGCCAGAGATCGTTCCAAATGAATTCGGTGTGCCAGAAGACGATGATTGGCTGATTGAAGATGATACGGCTCAACAAGAAACATTGGCACAAGTTGATGAAGTAGCGGAAGAGCCGGTGGTTCCTGCTGTTGAGTCTCAGTTAGATACTGAACCTCAGTTAGACCATGAACCGCAAGTTGAAGCTGCACAACAAGTTGAAACCGAACCTCAAGTAGAAGCAACGGAACAAGCTGAAGCGGTAGATCAAGAAGGCGAAGATGAGTTCTCGATTGATGATTTTGATCTTCCAGAGTTTGGTGAAGAAGATGCGTTGGCGGAAGACGACGCCGAAGCTGATGTTGAAGTAATACCAGAACCAGTTGCTCCTACTGTTGATTCTCAACTAGATGCTGAACCTCAAGCAGAATCGGCACCGCAAGTTGAAGCTAAGGGACAAGCTGAAGTTCTAGGGCAAGAAGGCGAAGATGAGTTCTCGTTTGATGATTTAGAGCTTCCAGAGTTTGGTGAAGAAGATGCCTTGGCAGAAGCGGATGCTGAAGTAACAACGGAGTCAGACGTCCCTGTTGTTGATGCTCAATTAGACCCAGAATCAGAATCAACACCTGAGCTGCAAGCCGAAGTAGAGCATCAAGCTGAAACGGCTCCTAAAGTTGAAGAAACGAAACAAGCAGAAATTCTAGGGCAAGAAGGCGAAGATGAGTTCTCGTTTGATGATTTAGAGCTTCCAGAGTTTGGCGAAGAAGATGCGTTGGCGGAAGTGGTTAGCGAACCGGATGAAGCGCAGTTAGAGCAAGATCTTGCTCCAGAGTCCGAAAAGTTTGAGTTCGATGACCTTGACCTGCCTGAATACGATGAAGAGAGCGCAAAAGCGGATTCAGTCTTAGATGACATCGAACAAAGCAGTGCTGAGCCTGTAGCGGAAGAGCAAGGCGTAGAGCTCGATGAGTTTGATTTGCCGGAATACGGTGAAGACGAAGCTATCTCCGATGCGTTTGCTGAGAAACCAACGCCACTGACTTCTTTCAGCCCACAGGGTGAAGAACAAGATGCGCTGCATGATTTATTTTCAAACCCGCAGAGTTTTAGTCATGGTGATGACTTCTCGGATACAGAAGATTTCTCAGACGCAGAAGGCTTCCCAGGTGCAGAAGAGTCTGATTTGACTAGTTTCACACAACCTGATGAATCACTCGATTCTCCGTCAGAATTAAGCCCGGTACCTTCTGAGTTAAGCTCAGTGCCTACAACAGTTCAAGACGATCTGTTAGAAGGTTTTGAGGATTTTGATGAGACAGCATTAGCTGAATTACTTTCTGAAGATGTTCAAGACTCTGTCGACAGCATGTTCGACAAGCCACTGGATGCTACATCGATTGATAGTGCAGGGCTCGATATTGACGCCATGCTTGAAGTTGGCGGCGAAGACTGGAAAGGCTTCAACCTAGCTCCTGAGCAGCAATCGAGCATGCATAATGATGTGCCTGATGATCAACAGGAGATTTGGGCGTCGGCAGATCAACAAGCTGAACCAAAAATCAAACAAGAGAATTGGGCTCAACAAGACAACCTAACCGAGTCAGACAAAGGTCGTGATAAGCAATACATGACGATTGATGAGCTGATGGCTCAAGTTGAGCAAGAAGGCGAAGACGCGATTAATCCAGATGACGAAGAGTTGAAGCTAGATGTTGGCCTAAATGAATTCCCAGACGTTATCGGTGACATTGGTAATTACGATGTCGACAGCAACGCAGAAGCCGCTGGTAAGCTCGATTTGGCTAAAATCTACATCGAGATGAGTGACTCACAAGGTGCAATTAAGCTTCTAGAAGAGGCTATCGTTGACGGCAGTGATGATATTCGTCGAGAGGCAAAGAATCTTATCGATACGTTAAACGGTCGATAAATTCAAAAAATGATAAAGGGTAGCGTTGGCTACCCTTTATTTTAGGGCGATACAGTTAGCGTCTATTTTATTTAGCTTGCTAAAACCACCGTCTAGGCGGTAGTGATTGTTTATTGAAGTTTTAGCCCCATCCTATTTGGGCTAGCACTCATTTCCGTATATACTTCTCGCCCATTTTCAAAGAGAACAAGAACATGAAAATTGCTTTAGGTATTGAATATAACGGTACCCACTACTTTGGTTGGCAGCGCCAACGAGACGTGAAAAGTGTCCAAGAAGAATTGGAAAAGGCTCTTTCAGTTGTCGCGAATCACCCTGTAGAAGTTATGTGTGCTGGTCGCACAGATGCCGGTGTTCACGGTACGGGACAAGTCGTTCACTTTGAAACTAATGTCGATCGTAAAATGGTTGCATGGACAATGGGCGCAAATGCCAACATGCCAAAAGATATTGCCGTTCGTTGGGCAACAGAAGTGAATGAGGATTTCCATGCTCGTTTTTCTGCAACAGCACGCCGTTATCGCTACATTATCTTTAACCATGCTCTACGTCCTGGCATTTTGAATTCAGGTGTGAGCCATTACCATGGTCACCTTGATGAGAAAAAGATGCATGAAGCGGGTCAGTACTTACTTGGTGAGAATGACTTTACTTCGTTCAGGGCAACACATTGTCAATCTCGTAGCCCATGGAGAAACATGATTCACTTAAACGTGACTCGTCATGGGCATTACATAGTGATCGATATTAAAGCGAATGCGTTTGTTCACCATATGGTGAGGAATATTACTGGTAGCCTAATTGCGGTAGGTAAAGGTGATCAAAAACCAGAGTGGATTCAGTGGCTTTTAGAGGCTAAAGATCGAAAAGTGGCAGGTGCGACAGCGAAAGCGGAAGGCTTATACTTAGTAGATGTTGATTATCCTGAACATTTTGGACTACCAAGAGAGCCTATTGGCCCTCTATTTTTGCCGGATAATTTGAACTAAATGTGAGACTTAGGTTCAAAAAATATTACGGTTTCGTGCGTAAAATAGTCACGGAAAATAGGTACAACCAGTTTTTTATCTACAGTCGCTGTTTTATGTGCTTTAATTCCCGGCATAATTCCCAAATTTATTTCTTTCGCAATCAAGCGGAGGAATCGAAACAAAAAGGTCTTCCATGAGTTGGCTTGAAAAGATTTTAGAAAAAAGCAACATCGTAACATCTCGTAAAGCGTCGATCCCTGAGGGTGTTTGGACTAAATGTACTTCTTGTGAGCAGGTTCTTTACCATGCTGAACTAGAGCGTAACCTAGAAGTATGTCCAAAATGTGACCATCACATGCGTATGAAAGCACGTCGCCGTCTGGATACATTCCTAGACAAAGGTGAGCGTGTTGAACTAGGTACTGATCTTGAGCCACAAGACAAGCTGAAGTTTAAAGACTCTAAGCGTTACAAAGAACGTATCTCTGTTGCTCAAAAGAACAGTGGTGAAACAGACGCATTAGTTGCAATGAAAGGCGAACTGCTTGGTTTACCTATCGTTGCGTGTGCGTTTGAGTTCTCATTTATGGGCGGCTCAATGGGTTCTGTTGTTGGTGCTCGTTTTGTGAAAGCGGTAGATGCAGCTATTGAGAACAACTGTGGTTTAGTTTGTTTCTCTGCAAGTGGTGGTGCTCGTATGCAAGAGGCATTGATGTCTCTTATGCAAATGGCAAAAACCAGTGCTGCTCTAGAGCGTCTATCTGCGAAAGGCCTACCGTTTGTTTCAGTAATGACTGATCCAACAATGGGTGGCGTTTCTGCAAGTTTAGCAATGCTTGGCGATATCAATATCGGTGAACCAAAAGCGCTTATCGGTTTTGCTGGACGTCGTGTAATCGAGCAAACTGTACGTGAAGACCTTCCTGAAGGTTTCCAACGCAGTGAGTTCCTACTAGACCACGGTGCTATCGACATGATCGTTGACCGTCGTGAGATGCGTCAGCGCGTTGCAAGCCTTGTTGCTAAAATGACCAATCAGCCTTCACCATTAGTAGTTTCTGTGAACGATTCACCGAATGAAGCTGCTTATGAAGTACCAGAAGCGCCAGAAAAAGGGTAAAGTACCTTCTAACAAACCTACTTAATTATGGTTATGAGTTAGATGAGTCAACAACCTATTCCTCAAGCCACATCCTCTTTGGAGATGTGGCTTGATTATTTATCAAACATCCACACAAGCGCTATTGATCTTGGCTTAGACCGAGTTCAAGCTGTCGCCTCTAAGGCAAACCTCACCAAACCTGCTCAACATGTTATTACTGTTGCTGGAACCAACGGCAAGGGCTCAACATGTGCACTCATGGAAGCTATTCTATTGGATGCTGGTTACTCTGTTGGTGTCTACAGCTCCCCTCACTTAATTCGCTATAACGAACGTGTTCGTATCAATGGCAAAGATCTTTCTGATCAAAAGATGGTTCAGTCTTTCGATTTCATTGAGAAAGAACGTGGTGAAATCAGCCTTAGCTTTTTTGAATATGGCACTTTAGCTGCGTTACGTGCTTTTCAAACCGAAGCGGTTGATGTTGTATTGTTAGAAGTTGGTCTAGGCGGACGTTTAGACGCGACCAATATCGTTGAGCATGACGTTTCTGTGATTACTAGTTTGGCTGTCGACCATGTTGACTGGCTAGGTGATGACATTAATGTGATCGGTTTTGAGAAAGCGGGCATTTATCGTAGCGGTAAACCAGCTATTTGTGGTCAACCCAAGCCACCAGCTACGGTTGCGGCACACGCTGATGATATTAACGCTGAGTTCTACCAAGTAGGGATTCAATACACCTATGATATAGATGGTGATACTTGGAACTGGCGCAGTGGTGCATTCCAATTAGAATCGCTACCTATCCCAAGCTTACCGCTGCCGAACGCAGCCACCGCACTGATGGCATTAGGTACTTCAGAACTAAGCATTAGTGATGTGAACGTTGTTAACGGCATGAAGAATGCGCAGCTTCCTGGGCGTATGCAGCAAATTAGCGAACAACCGGTGATTGTGCTTGATGTAGCACACAACCCGCATTCTGCTGAGTACTTTGCGCAGCAAGTCGCGAAGAAGTACGCAGGCAAAAATTTACACGTTGTAGTCGCCATGCTTCATGACAAAGATATCCCCGCGACATTGGAAGTATTAGCTCCAATAACAACACATTGGTACCCAGCTTCGCTGAACGGCCCACGAGCCGCAACAGCCGCTGAATTGTGTCAAAGCTTACCTGAAGGTGTAGAGCAGTATTCAAACCCTGTTGTAGCGTTTGAAGCGGCTTTAGCTTCTGTTATAGATGCCGACGTTGTGTTGGTTGTCGGTTCTTTCCATACCGTGGGTGAAGTGTTGGAGCATTGGCAGAAAAAAGGAAACTAAATGGCAAGTAAATTCCAAAGCCGATTAGTCGGCACCATCATTTTAGTGGCCATTGGCGTGATTGTATTGCCCGATGTGCTGGATGGTAAGAAGCTCCACTATAAAGAAGAGTTTGCAAGCATTCCGATTAAGCCTGAGCTTGATAGTAATGTTGAAGTGTTTGAAGTGCTCGATCCTGTTGAAGATCAGATTGCACTGCCGGACTCTCCGGTTGAGCAAGTGGTTGAAAGTGGTCGTACTGATAATTCAAATACGCAAACTGCGTCGGCTTCCAGTAACAAAGAAGCGGATAAAGTGGCGGTGGTGGTTAAGCCGGTATTTGAAAAAAATGAATACCAAGACAGTGCTTGGATTATTCAATTGATGGCTTTGAAGAATGCTGACAACGCAAAAAACGTTGTTAAGGATTTACAGAAGCGTGGTTATCAGGCTCATACCAAGCAAGAAAAAACATTTACGCGAGTAATTATTGGCCCGGATGTTTCTAAATCCAAACTTGAGCGACAAATTAAGGAATTAGAAAAAATTACGGGTTCAAAAGGCCAATTGCTCAAATTTAAACCGTTAAATCCATAAGAAAACGTTTGCGTCAGCATTTTTTCTGTTAAAATGCGCGCCAACTTAAGATGAAGAATTCATGAATTGGTTAGATTTTGTCATTTTAGGCGTGATCGGCTTCTCTGCCGTGATCAGTTTAGTTCGCGGTTTCGCTAAAGAAGCGTTGTCACTTGTTATTTGGTTTGGAGCATTTTTTATTGCTAGCCAGTACTACGCTAAATTAGCAATGTACTTCACCAATATTGAAGATGAGATGTTTCGAAACGGAACTGCGATAGCAGCATTGTTTGTTGCAACGTTAGTTGTTGGTGCCTTAGTTAACTATGTCATCGGGCAGCTAGTTCAGAAAACAGGCCTGTCGGGTACAGACAGAATCCTCGGTGTCGTCTTTGGTGGCTTACGTGGTGTTTTGATTGTTTCTGCAGTGTTGTTTTTCATGGATGCGTTTACTGCATTCCCAAGTTCTGAGTGGTGGAAGAATTCGCAATTGGTTCCGGAGTTTAGCCGAATCATTGCGCCGTTCTTCGAGCATTTACAAGCAACATCTAGTTTCTTATCTGGCGCGCTTTAGCGCCAGTTAATGTCGAAAATCGAGGATTAGGACATGTGTGGTATTGTTGGAATCGTGGGTTCAACACCTGTAAACCAGTCTATTTATGACGCTTTAACGGTATTGCAGCATCGTGGCCAAGATGCCGCTGGTATTTGTACCATAGAAAGCAATCGTTTTCGTCTGCGTAAGGCGAACGGTTTAGTTAAAGATGTTTTTGAAGCAAAACACATGCAACGCCTCCAAGGCAACGTGGGTATTGGTCATGTTCGTTATCCTACAGCGGGAAGTTCGAGTGCTTCTGAAGCTCAACCTTTCTACGTAAACTCTCCATTTGGCATCACGCTGGCGCACAACGGTAACTTAACGAATGCAAGTGAAGTTCGTGAGAAGTTGTTCGAAAAAGACCGCCGTCATGTCAACACAACCTCTGACTCTGAAGTTCTACTAAACGTATTGGCTCATGAAATCGATACCGTAAAAGGTAACGTGACTTCAGATGACGTTTTCCGCGCAGTTGCAAACGTGCACCGCACTATTCGTGGTGCTTACGCAGTAACAGCGATGATCATCGGCCACGGCATGATCGCATTCCGTGACCCACATGGTATTCGTCCACTGTGTCTTGGTAAACGTGAAATTAACGGTAAAACAGAGTACATGGTTGCGTCTGAGTCAGTAGCGTTAGACGCTGTTGGTTTTGATTTTATGCGCGATGTTGCTCCTGGTGAAGCTATCTATGCAACATTCGATGGTGAGCTTTTCACTAAACAATGCGCAGACAACCCACAACTAAACCCATGTATTTTTGAGTTTGTTTATTTTGCTCGTCCTGATTCATTCATCGATAAAATTTCGGTTTACAGCGCACGGGTTGAGATGGGTGAGATGTTAGGTAAGCGTATTAAAGAAGAGTACGCAGACCTAGACATTGACGTGGTTATTCCAATTCCTGAAACATCAAATGATATTGCTCTACGAATTGCTCAAGCGATTGATAAGCCATATCGTCAAGGTTTCGTGAAAAACCGTTACGTTGGCCGCACGTTTATCATGCCTGGTCAGCAACAACGTAAGAAGTCGGTTCGCCGTAAACTCAACGCGATTCGTTCTGAGTTTAAAGGTAAGAACGTTCTACTGGTTGATGACTCGATTGTTCGTGGTACAACATCAGAGCAGATCATTGAGATGGCTCGTGATTCTGGTGCAAACAAAGTCTTCATGGTTTCTGCCGCTCCGGAGGTTCGCTTCCCGAACGTTTACGGCATTGATATGCCGAGCGCGACTGAGTTAATTGCTCATGGTCGTGATAACGAAACGATTTGTAAGCAGATTGGTGCAGATGCTTTGATTTTCCAAACGTTACCAGACTTAATCTCTGCAGTTGGTATGGGTAATCAAGACATCTCTCGTTTTGATACATCCGTATTCAACGGTGAGTATGTAACGGGCGATATCGACCAAGCGTACCTAGATTTCCTAGACTCTTTACGTAATGACGATTCAAAGGTTGAGCGTGAAATCCAACAAGATCTCGCGAACCTAGAGCTACATAACGAAGGCGCTTAGCGTACTCATAAAAATGAGTAATAAAAAACCAGAGCATCGACTCTGGTTTTTTTGTTTGCGGGGAAGGGGATTGAATCTTAGTGAATGTGGTATGCGATCACAAAATCGATAAACAATCTAACCTTCTCTGGCAGGTGGTCTTTGTGGTTGTAAAGCATGTAAATATCACGAGGGTTAGCGCTCCAGTCCTCTAAGACTTGCACTAAGCTGCCATCTTCAATGTATTCGCGGATCATAACGTCGGGCATAAGGGTGATACCAAGGCCTTCTGAACATGCTTGTCTCACGACATTGAGCGCATTCGCGTTGAAACGGCCTTTCTCGCTATTCACCACAGTCTCTTCATTTGAATTACTCAGCTGCCACTTAATCAGCGGATAGCCTTTAAGTAGCGAATGACTCGCGAGCTCTTCTGCATGACTTGGTGCCGGGTTCTTCGCTAAGTAGTCAGGACTCGCGATAAGAATATCCTTCACTTCACTGATCTTTCTTGCGATTAAGCTTGAATCACGCTGCGGGCCGACTCTGAAAATGACGTCCCACTCAGTTGGATCAAGCTGATCAGCTTGGTTGTTCATCATCAGCTCAATATTGATATCAGGGTATTGAGTCATGAATTCACTGAACATCGGCATCATCATGCGCTTGGTCAGGTTTGAGGGAGCGGTAATGCGAATCTTCCCTGAAGCTCCTTTACACACGTCAGTCAGTTCTTCTGCAGTAGAAGATAGACGTTGCAGTAACGGAGAGCATTCGTTGAAGAAACGTTCGCCTGCCTCTGTTAAAGAGAGTTTACGCGCGTGTCTATTGAGAAGTCTTAGGTTTAGTGAATCTTCTAAGGCTTGGATGCGTCGTGTAATGGTCGCAACCGGAATCATAGTCTTGCGTGATGTTGCGGTGTAGCTCCCATTTTCAACGACAAGTCGAAAGAGGTTTAAATCATCTAATTTCATAAATCCAGACACATTTGTTTACAATCTCATCTAATTTATACGTAATAGTGAGATCAATGTTTGCGTTACGTCAATTCGTTGCACTATTTACCAGTATTCCAACCCTTGTCACGAATTTCCAGTAAAGAGTACGTATTTGTGTATTTAGCAATTTGTTACTAAGTTTTATATTAGTTCTTGGAACAGATAACAATAATAATTCGACTTAGTTTTGTGAGGTTAGAGATTATGTACAAAACTCACAGTCAGCCAGTTATGACCTCGGCTCAGGAAGCTCTCAATCAAAAATGCGTTATGTTGGTTGATGATGATCCTATTTTTCGCCGGATAACCAGCGCGTATTTAGACAAGATTGGTTATAAAGTGGTTGAGGCTGAAAATGGGCTGGACGCTCTGCAAAAGCTTAGAGACTCAGCGCCAGATTTAATTGTGTGTGACTTATCAATGCCTATTCTGGATGGCATTGAGCTTGTAGAAGAGCTCAGTTTAGAGTATCCGTCACTGCCTATGATCGTTGTGTCTGGCACCGATGATATGTCTGATGTGGCGAAAGCATTACGATTTGGTATCAAAGACTTTTTAGTCAAACCTCTGGAGGATCACGGTCATTTAGGCAGTGCGATTGCGAATACATTAACAGATTCGTTCGATAACATTTCAGACCAACGAGATTTTTCAAGCCAATGGTTTTGCGTTGATGACGGCGGAGAGATCCCTGAAGACCAAGAGCTGCATTGGCACCTAAATCACTTGCAAGATAACCCTAGTGCGGCAAGAGACTTATTGCACGCGCTGCTTCCTGACAAAGACACACGACAAGGCTCATGGCGTTGCAGTTACCGCCTACTACAATCAACAGAGATGATGCCACTTGTGTTCGACTATGCGTGGATGATGAACGGGCAGTTTGCTTTCTACCTTGTCGATTCGTCATCTTCTGATAACGGCGGCTCAGCGGCCACATTGTTGGTGAGAGCGTTATTCCACGATTACATCAGAAATAGAAAAGATTTTAACGTTGATCTCAAAGATATCGCGGAGATTTTGGAGAAGGGGATTCGTTGCTCTAAATGTTCAACCCCGGTTAATGCTTTGTTTGGTGTTGCTGACCTTGCTGTGGGAACTATCTCTATTTTACCTGCGGGTTTAGATGGACAATGGTCGAATGGCGAATTGAATCAACATATTGCGGCGGGCGAGCGCTTGGGTGAGAACTGTAAGAAGAACTTCATTACACGGGATCTTCCGATTGAACAGGGCTGCCAGCTATCATTGAGCCTACTTGGATCGGCCAGTTTTAGTTTAGACATACACCAAGGGTCTACCGATTAACCCTATATTTCCTCGGTTTTTGTGAATAATTGATTAAGGTATAGTTGCGCAAATGGTGTGGCTATGCCTTTTTTGTTAAATGTCGATTTAGCAAAGCGGGTTTGGTTCGCCAGATACTTACCTTTACTAACAAAAACAAGAAGCAATCATGGCAGATAACAAAGACTTTCAAGACCCGTTTAATGTATTCTACTTTTTAGGATTTTTAGCCGCATTTTTAGTGATTCCATTATTACCAGCAACACTTACGTTGATCCGTGTATTCAATGGTTACGCAACATTCTAGTTAAGTTATCGTCGCCGATTGGTGATAGCTAACTCAAGGAGGCCACAATTAGCGTTCGAGTTTTAAGCCTCAATATTGCTGGTGGCCTTTGCATATTTCTCGCAGTTTTAGGGATAGCTTTACCCGTACTGCCAACCACGCCTTTCCTCCTTCTTGCCAGTGCATGTTTCATGCGAAGCAACCCCAAAGTTCACAAATGGATGCATGAGCATAAAACGCTGGGTCCCTTGTTGAACAATTGGTATCAACATGGTGCCGTTACCAAGCAAGTAAAAACGCGTGGCGTGTTTTTTATCTTGTTAAGTTTTGCGTTATCGATCTACTTTGCCCCGATCATTTGGGTCAAGGCTTTCCTAATTTGTGTACTTGTTATTCTTCTCACATGGTTTATGCGACTTCCAACCCATGAGTTGGTTGCTGACAGCAAAGAAAATCACTACCATTAAGCCAGTGTGCCTGCTTGTATAGTGGGCGTTTATTATTTCAGCAATTTGAGTTATGACTCTCGTTGCAATGAATACCAATCGTACCTTTCCTTAATTCCGAGCGTTGATGTTTGATTCGTTAACGAGAGTTTGGAAAGCGGCCTAATGAAGTGCATAAGATTATGAACACAGAAAAAATCTCTCTGATCAAAGCAAGCATCAAAAGCATTCCTGATTACCCTAAAGCGGGTATTTTGTTCCGTGACGTAACAAGCTTGATGGAAGATCCTGCCGCTTACAAAGCGACAATCGATCTGTTGGTGGACACATACAAGGGCATGGGCTTTACTAAGATCGTTGGTACTGAAGCTCGTGGTTTCTTATTTGGTGCGCCTTTGGCACTAGAGCTAGGTGTTGGCTTCATTCCTGTTCGTAAACCGGGCAAGTTGCCTCGTCAAACTGTGGCACAATCTTATGAGCTTGAGTACGGCACTGATACGCTAGAAATTCATACCGATGCTATCGTTGAAGGCGATAAAGTGCTGATGGTTGATGACTTGTTAGCAACAGGCGGTACGATTGAAGCGACAACGAAGCTGATTCGTCAGCTTGGTGGTGTGGTTGAACACGCTGCATTTGTTATTAACCTTCCAGAAATCGGTGGTGATAAGCGCTTACAGGGCTTAGGTCTAGAAGTGTTTAGCATCTGCGAATTCGACGGTCACTAATCCTTTTCGGAATTATTCATGAGCTATCTTGCGTTAGCGCGAAAATGGCGACCAACCAAATTCAAAGAAGTGGTTGGTCAAGCCCATGTTTTAACAGCATTAGAGAATGCCCTTAGCCAAAATAGGTTGCATCACGCTTACCTATTCAGCGGTACACGAGGTGTCGGTAAAACGACCATCGGCCGTTTGTTTGCGAAGGGACTCAACTGTGAAACAGGCATTACTTCAACCCCTTGTGGTGAGTGTGCAACCTGTAAAGAGATCGATGAAGGTCGTTTTGTTGACCTGCTCGAGATCGATGCTGCCTCACGTACTAAGGTAGAAGATACCCGCGAGCTTCTGGACAATGTTCAGTACAAGCCTGCACGTGGTCGCTTCAAGGTTTACCTAATCGATGAAGTACACATGCTGTCTAGGCACAGTTTTAACGCGCTTCTAAAGACCTTAGAAGAGCCGCCTGAGTATGTGAAGTTCTTGCTCGCAACGACGGATCCACAAAAGCTTCCGGTTACGATTCTTTCACGTTGTTTGCAGTTCCATCTTAAGCCGATCAGTGTCGATAATATCCACGAGCAGCTCGATCATATTCTTGAACAAGAAAATGTGACATCTGAACCTCGTGCGCTTGGGATGATTGCTCATACTGCTGATGGCAGTATGCGTGATGCGCTAAGCCTGAGTGACCAAGCTATCGCATTAGGTAACGGGAATGTCGTAACAGACACTGTTGCTCATATGCTTGGAACGCTGGATACAGACCAAGCGATTCACCTACTTGAAGCGATTAGCAGTAAACAGCCTCAGCAGGCGATGGCTTGTATTCAAGCTCTTGCTGAAAATGGCGTTGAGTGGGATGGATTGCTGAGTCAACTTGCGACTCAATTACACCGTTTGGCGATGTATCAAGCTCTGCCGTCTACTTTAGATAAGGCCCAGCCTGATGCTGAAAGGCTGGAACTGCTGAGCAAAACGTTAAGCCCTCAAGACATCCAACTCTACTACCAGATAGTGCTAAAAGGTCGTCAAGACTTACCATTATCGCCAACCGCTCGTGTTGGTATTGAGATGGTGGTTCTGCGTATGTTGGCATTTAGGCCTGCTGAGCAAACTGTTGCTACGGCAATCTCGACTCAGTCGACAAGCCCAGCGCCAGCTCCTGCAGCTCAGAATCCGGTTCAGAACCAGGTTCAGGGTGTTGCTCAGTCAATGAGTCAACCTGTGCCAGAGCCGAGACAGCAAGTTCAGGCTCCTGTGGGTTCACAGCCTCAAGTACAGCAACAAGCTTCTGTTCAGCAGCCTGTGCAACAGCAACAACAGAACCCGGCACAATATTCAGATTCGCAAGGTTACGCTGATCATTCAGGCAACCAAGGTTATCCAGAACAGGATTACCCGCACAGCCAGTATGATGTACCACCAGCTTATGATGAGCGTCCAAGTTACGGTGCAGATCAGCCTCAGCAGCAACAAACGAAATATCAGAGCCAGAGTCCGGTTCAACAGCCAAGCGCAGCGCCTTCTGTTCCTCCTGTTTCGCAAGAGCAACCCGCGCGTACAACTTCACCGGTGAGTGGTTTACGCCACCAATTGCGCTCTCAACGCAGAGGCAGCGCGGCAACAGATAACAAAGGCTCAACGCCAAAAAAGGCTAAAGCGACATCAGCTAAAACTTCAGTTCTTGACCGAGTTGCCCAGCAACACGGTGGTTCTGAGCGGGTGTCGCCAGCTTCTTTATCAGCCTCTTCTACTGAAAAGGTAACCAATGATAATGAACCTTATCGCTGGAAACCGTCTAAACCTGTAGTGAAAGAGGTGAGCAAAGAGCTTACACCTACTCAGATCAAGCGTGCGTTAGAGCATATTAAGACACCAGAAATGGTCGATAAATTGCTTCAAGAGTCGATTGCTCAAGATGAATGGTCCGCCACGATTCAAAAGCTAGAGACAGCCAAGCTTGTTGAACAGTTAGCATTGAACTCAGTGTTTGCTAAAAACGACACATCAATCACTTTAACGTTAAGAGCGAGCCAAGCTCACTTGAATACGGATCGCGCACAGAGCGAACTATTACAGTCGCTCAATACCGTGTTAGGAGAAGAGTGTCATTTGAGTGTTGAAATCGGCGAAGGTGGAGAAACGCCACTAGAACTACGAGAAAGATTGTATCAAGGTAAGTTGAAAGACGCGTTTACCGCTTTGGAAAACGATGCCAACGTACAGTTTATTGAAAGACGTTTTGCTGCAGAACTCGACAGAGACAGCGTTCGTCCTATCTAGAACTTTTTCACGTTTAGTGACCGGGCGTATCATCCCAGATAAGCAAATCTGAGAACTGAACACCGAGGGGTTGAATCACACTGTTTTAACCCCCATTTAAGCACGTATAGCTTAATTAATTTTAATAAACCAATTAGACCAGAGAGTATTAACATGTTTGGTAAAGGCGGTATGGGCAACATGATGAAGCAAGCCCAGCAAATGCAAGAGCGCATGCAAAAGCTTCAAGAAGAAATCGCAAATATGGAAGTTACAGGTGAGTCAGGTGCTGGCCTTGTAAAAGTAACGATCACTGGTAGCCACAGCGTTCGCCGTGTTGATATCGATGAAAGCCTAATGGAAGACGATAAAGAGATGCTTGAAGATCTTATCGCTGCTGCTTTCAACGATGCGGCTCGTCGCGTTGAAGAAACTCAAAAAGAGAAAATGGCTGGCGTAACTGGCGGAATGCAACTTCCACCAGGTATGAAGATGCCTTTCTAAGTAACTTATTCTTAAAGGTTAATTCACGTAGTAGCTTGTGTTGAACTGGCCATTACTTGAAAATCAGAACGGTTATATATGCGTACCAGTCATATGCTGGAGCATTTGATGGAGGCCTTACGTTGTCTACCTGGGGTTGGCCCCAAGTCGGCGCAGCGTATGGCCTTTCATTTGTTACAGCGCGATAGAAAAGGCGGCCTGCAGTTGGCTGAAGCTCTTAGCCAAGCAATGACAGAAATTGGTCATTGTAATGAGTGCCGTACTTTTACCGAAGAAGAGACCTGCCACATTTGTACCAATCCTAAACGTCAGGATAACGGTCAAATTTGTGTAGTAGAGAGCCCTGCAGACATTGCAGCCATTGAAGCAACGGGTCAATATTCCGGTCGTTACTTTGTGCTTATGGGACATCTTTCACCACTTGATGGTATTGGTCCAAGTGACATCGGTCTCGATGTCTTGGATTACCGCTTACGTCGTGGTGATATCACTGAAGTTATTTTAGCGACTAACCCGACAGTAGAAGGGGAGGCGACAGCACATTACATTGCTGAGCTATGTAATGCCCATGAAGTGAACGCTAGCCGTATCGCCCATGGTGTTCCTGTTGGTGGTGAGCTCGAGCTGGTGGATGGCACCACGCTTTCACACTCGTTACTCGGTCGTCATAAAATCTAAAAAAAGCCGCTTGGTGAACCATCACCAAGCGGCTTTTTCTTTTATGCTTCTCAAAGGTTTTTATTCCAAAACACTTCTCTGAGCTTAATCTGAACCTCTCACCGCCTTGTATATCATTGCGCCAATCACGGCACCAATAATCGGTGCAATCCAGAATAGCCATAATTGCGAAACAGCCCAGTCTCCAACAAATACGGCTACACCAGTACTTCGAGCAGGGTTCACAGAGGTGTTCGTTACAGGGATACTGATAAGGTGGATTAAGGTTAAACAGAGACCAATTGCGATAGGAGCAAATCCAGCAGGTGCTTTCGAATCTGTCGCGCCCATGATCACGAATAGGAACACCATGGTCATGACCACTTCACAAACGAGTGCAGCGGTAAGTGAGTAACCGCCCGGTGAGTGTTCACCATAACCATTGGAAGCAAAGCCAGAGGCAGCTGCATCAAAGCCAGCTTGGCCTGAAGCAATCACAAATAACACGCCACCTGCGATAATACCGCCAATCACTTGGGCAATAATATAAGGTGCGACATCTTTGGCATCAAAGCGACCACCGCTCCACAGTCCAATAGTAACAGCAGGGTTGAGATGACAGCCGGATATATGGCCAATAGCAAAAGCCATGGTAAGAACGGTTAAACCAAAAGCGAGGGAAACTCCGAGTAGACCAATTCCCACATCAGGGAAAGCCGCGGCTAAGACGGCACTACCACAACCGCCTAACACCAACCAAAACGTACCAAACATTTCTGCAATATACCTATTCATAACGATCCTTATTAATCTGTACCAGTATCAACAAGATAGTTTAGATTTCGCAAGTTTGTGAAATCTTGGGCATATAAGCGACAGAAAGGGAGTGTTTTGGGTAGCAAATAGCCGACAGAGATTGCAGTGATTTTTAAACGAAATGCCATAACTGTTTAACGACAAGCTCCAGAAACTGACTAAAGTGCGATCTATTGTGTTGTTCAATAAATAAAACTGGTTGAAGATATTATTAATTCTTATTGGAGCCTGCGATTCATGAAAAAGTTAGCGATTTTAGTAGTAACGACATTATTACTCACTGCATGCGGAGGTGGTGACAGCGGTGGCGGTAGCGCTGCCACTAGTGGTGGTTCTAGCGCTCAGAAACTGAATACGGACATAGGCGTAAGTGATGCCGATATTCAAACATTGAAAGGCTACAAATTCCTATCCGTTGATGGTAAAGGATTTGAGTCTCCAAGCAATTTTAAAGCGAAGTAGTAGGAGTCAAGTTTTGAAGAAATTATCTATAGGTATTATCCTTGCCACTCTTGGTACTTCTGTTTATGCGTCGCCAAATCTAGAAGGTTATTTTCAAGCTCGTGAATTGGTAAATTATGCGGCAGGAAGTTTACAAAAAGCAAAAGTAGACTTTATAGCTCTAGATTATGCTGTAGCTAAATTACCTGCAGCTTCACAAGCTCAACTGGTTCCTTTTAATACTGTATTGGGGGAATTCTCGACAAACAGTTCCGTCAGCAGTAGTGACGCGACTGCTTTGCTCAGCCGAGTTAACTCTAAAGCCTTATCTGGTCAATATGTTTGCCGCATCAATAGCAATGGTACTGTTCTGGCATATAGTGCGGAAAACGGAGAACAGTGTGCAGCGGACAAGTATGAAAAGGCTGCATTAGCACTAGCGAAGAAAGGCGATGAACTGCGATTCTTCCGTTCATACAGTCAAGGTTATTTTCAAACCTTAACTTATAAGGTTGATGCAAGCTCTAGTGATGAAACAGTTCGTTTAGGCTACTTTAATAAACATGGTGGAAAATGGATTGGTGAAGCGGTTAAGGTAGTAAAAGGTAAGGCGCAAATCAATAGTACGGATGTTGATACTTACGATGTCATCGCTTACCGAGATTACAATATCTCCTCATCGAAAGGTGTTTCTCCGAACACATCAATTAGCTTTACTGAACAACCGTTTTTTATCACAGATGAAGTCACAGATCTCGACTCTACCGGTAAATCTGTCCATATAACGAAGACTAAATTTTCAAGTCTTCACCAGTTTGATGGCCCTTACCGTGGAAGGCATATTGATTCGAAAGGTTGGTTTAATTGGTTTAACCAAGACTACGTGGGTCAATACGAAATTGGAGGTAAAAAAGTTTACGCCGTTTCGGACACACAAAATTTAGTCGTCAAAAAAGACTTTAGTGGTGCGGTAGATAGCTGGACTCGCGTTGATGTCGACAAAGCTGATCAAGGTAGTGGTGCAGGTGACTGGACTATGTACATGTTTAACAATACAAACAATTTGATAGGTGAAAGCCCAACTTATTGTCAAATCAAAGCGATAGCAGAAGGTAAGCCTGTAGTTCAACTTTTATCATCAACAGGCGTTATGACGCACCCACCAATTACAAACTGTGACCAAGTTGATCCTGGCCATACAAAGAAAGTGATTGCATCATTTAAAGACGGGAATAACAAAACAGTTTCTGTTACTTCTCCTAAGCTAAAAGCAAGCGCTCAACATATTATGGCGCTTGGGCCTATTGTTGATCAAGGACAGAAGGCTAAATTCACAGTGCAAGATGCTAGAGATTTATTGTCATCGACTCGCTATAAAGCGGCTTTAGCAGAAATGACACCGCAATTTTTGTCTTCAAAGCCACATGATATTTTAAAGTAGATTCTGTCTTTGATGAATTGGAAGCACCTTTTATAAGGTGCTTTTTTGTACATATTAAATAACTTCACTTGGCTAATTTCATTTTTAGGATAGAATCGCCCACCTTCTTTCCTTTGATTCTATTTAAGGTCCAATTATGGAATGCCGTCTTCATTGTGGTGCTTGCTGTACAGCGCCTAGTATTACATCTTCATTCCCCCTTCATCCTCATGGAAAGAAGTCTGGTGAGCGTTGTAAGCAGCTTACTGTTGATAACCTATGTAAACTATTTGGTAAAAAAGAGAGGCCTCAGGTCTGTTTTGACTTTAAAGCTGAAAGCTGGGTATGTGGGGCTACGACAAGCGAAGCTATTCAAATACTCACGGATTTAGAAAGTTCTACCGCATAGCGAAAGAGCGTTAGCTGATTTTATTCTTGAACTTATATTCGGCTAGCGGTATAACACGCACCCCAGTAAAAGAGTAAGAAGTAATCCTATGACGATTCCATTTTGGCAAGAAAAGACACTAGAGCAAATGACCGAGAACGAGTGGGAATCACTGTGTGACGGTTGTGGTAAGTGTTGCCTACATAAACTAATGGATGAAGATAGCGATGAAGTTTACTACACTAATGTGGCGTGTAGCTGGTTAAACGACAAAACATGTTCGTGTAAAGATTACCCGAACCGATTCACTTCAGGTGAAGAGTGTTTGAAGCTGACTCGTGACAAAATCGATGAGTTTCACTGGCTACCAGATACTTGTGCTTACCGTCTTCTATCTGAATCTAAGCCGATTCCTGAGTGGCACCCATTGATTACGGGTTCTAAATCAGAGATGCATGCTGCAGGTGAAAGTGTTCGTAACAAAGTGGTATACGAAATTGATGTTGTCGATTGGGAAGACCACATTCAAAACTTACCTTCTTGGGCTAAAAAGAGTTATCCCCGTGATCATTGAAGATGCTTGATTTCTCAGAAAATCAGGATCATGCTACACACCAT
>NZ_JBFRVM010000132.1:2043-2365 GCF_041475145.1 Vibrio sp. 10N.222.49.A3 | reverse complement strand
CGGTGTTTTTCAAGGTAGTTGTCATCATTTGCTTGCTTATTAAGCAGCTTCTCTTTCTGGATTTAAGTGAACGTCACCAACAGGTTCACAGTTTCTGATATCACCTGGCCAGCGTTCAGGGTTTAGCTCTTTCGCAGTGAGTAATACCTCCGCTCGGCGCTTCAAGATCTCTTTATCTTTTCCATTGTGACGCTCTGAAGGCGTGACGTAATTCAGCTTACTGTGCTTGTGCTCGGTGTTGTACCAGCGTACGAAGGCTTCAACCCAACTTCGACTACTGTCGATTGTTTCAAAGCCCTTTGTTGGCCAGCTTGGCATGTAC
>NZ_JBFRVM010000132.1:0-1319 GCF_041475145.1 Vibrio sp. 10N.222.49.A3 | reverse complement strand
GTACTTTACCGTGCGGAACAATGACTCAACATACGGGTTATCATCACTGACTCTTGGGCGACTATACGATGAAGTAATACCTAACTCTTCCATTTTGGCTTTGAACGTCAACGACTTCATCGGCGCACCATTATCTGAGTGAAGAACCAGAGCTTGATTGAAGCACTGCTCTCGCATCAACGTTCGTTGCAGAAGTTGTGACGCCAGCTCACCGCATTCATGCTCATACACCTCATAACCCACGATTTTTCGACTGTAGATATCCTCGATGACATACAGGTAATAGTGTTGGCCTCGAACTTTTGAAGGTAAGTAAGTGATATCCCATGTATAGACTTGGTTCGAATCTGTAGCTGTGTAACTTGTTGGTTTCGCACGCTTCTGCCTACTTCTTTGACGACCTCGTTTGTTTAGTTGCCCCTGTGCACTCAGTATCCGATAGTAACTTGACTCAGAGGCGATATACTCACCTCTATCAAGCAGTGTCGGGACGATTTGAGTCGGAGGTAAGCTTGCGAACTCAGAGCGGTTACACACCTCAATAATCGCATCACGCTCTTGTTGAGATAGCTTGTTCGCAGGCTCAGTTCTACCGCATATCGGCCTTTTGTCAGCTTGAACTTCACCTTGCTGATACCAGCGACGATACGTTCTCAAGTCAATTTGAACTTCATGGCAAGCTGGCTCTAAACGGCATCCGTATTGCCTCGCTTCAAGGATAAGAGTCACTATGATTTGCCTTTCATCGGTTGAGGTTAGTCGTCCTCTGGCTCTTCCCCGTAAAAGGCTCTTAGCTTTTTTCTTAGTACCAAGAGGGCGGCCGTTTCAGCGAGCGCTTTTTCTTTGAGTCGTAAATCTTTCTTCAACTCTTTGATTTCAAGTTTGTCAGCTTTAGCCTGTTTTTTGGCTTGTGCTTCACTCTCTTTGTTCGACATGACTCCTTGAACAAACTCATTCCGCCAAGTCTGTACTTGCTCAGGGTGCAAGCCCTTCTCTCGACAATATTGGCTGAGTTCACTTTCGGTCATCGAGTAAGTCTCGGCAACAATGGCGAGTTTAGTTTGAGCAGACCACTGCTCTGATGAAGTGTTGCTATTTGGCACGGCGGCTCCTGAACCTCTGAGTTGCTGCCGCCAATGATACAGGGTCGCAGTGCTAATTCCTTCCTCTTCCGATACTTCTTTCACTGACATCGAATAGGGAGGCAACAGCTTCTTTAATATAGCTTCTTTTCTTTCTACTGAGATACGAGACACAATTACTCTTTATCGCCCAAACTGGTTAAATTTTAACAGTGACAACTACCCTGCCAGATAGGG
>NZ_JBFRVM010000131.1:0-15438 GCF_041475145.1 Vibrio sp. 10N.222.49.A3 | reverse complement strand
GGCTAGCTACACATCAAAGTCTCTGCCTTGTATAAATACCCAGCAACTCGCTGCAAAAATCAGCTCGAAAGATCAACACGCCCTATTGAAAGCGTTCAAGGCGCATTTTTTCACCCATACTTAATAAAGCGCTCCTTTGAATATTTTCGCTACCAAATCAGGGTTATACGGGAAGTACCAATGTGCATAAGAAGCGATGGTGCTTTGTTTTATCCAAACAGGATCGGTTGGCCTACCATATTGAGATTCAGGCTGAGTTAGCACGGTTTCTTTACTGTCTGTTTTTGAATAATGGAAAGTATGACCACGCAGCATTTGACCATCGAAATTAGCTTCTAGGATCCCTAGCGCGGCTAGCTTCTTCTGCATAGTCGCTTTGGCATTTAACGCTCCAACCATGTTTTCTGTTTGGCTTTCTGTATCAGTCAATGCTTTGTTGAGGTATAGCATGCCACCACATTCGGCTAGGCAAGGTTTTCCTTGTTCAATGTGTGTGATGATTTGCTGTTTTAACGCATGATTGAGCGCTAGCTTATCCATATGTAATTCAGGATAACCTCCTGGTAAATACAAAGCGTCACACACTGGTAAATCATCATGTGCAAGCGGTGAGAAAAATGACAGTTTTGCCCCCAATTCGATCAACAAATCAAGGTTGGCTTGATACAAGAAAGCAAAGCTATTATCACGAGCTACTGCAATTGTATGACCAGTCAATGATTCATGTCTGGCTGGTAGTGCTTGCTTTGGTTTTTCAAATGCTTGTGCTGTTGGTAATGGGATATCACCATGTTCTAGTAGTAGCTTGGCTGCGTGATTAAGTCGCTCCTCTATGTCATCTAACTCTTGTGCTTGTACTAAACCTAAGTGGCGTTCTGGCAGCGACAAATCCATGTCTTTTGGTAACCAACCACAAAACTCGGTTTCAGGTTTTAGGCTTTCTTTTAGCATTTCAGCGTGACGTTCAGAACCTACGCGGTTTGCAACTACACCAAATACATCCACGTCATCACGGAATGTCGATAAGCCATTTACAATGGCTCCAAAGGTTTGTGCCATTGCGCCAGCATCTACCACGGCCAACATCGGAAGGTTAAATTTAGCCGCAATATCAGCACTTGAGCATTTGCCATCAAACATACCCATTACGCCTTCAATTAGAATCACATCCGCTTCTAGGGCTGCTTGGTAAATTAAGTGTTGGCATTCCGCTTCACCACACATCCACAAATCCAATTGGTAAGTGGGTGTATCTGATGCAATAGATAGAAATTGTGGATCAATAAAATCAGGCCCAGTTTTGAATACTCGAACTTTCTTTCCTTGTTGAACCAAAGCTCTTGCTAGAGCGGCGACCACGGTTGTTTTTCCGCTTCCAGAAGAAGGTGCGCCTACCACTAGGGCAGAACAGTAAGCTGTAGACATAATTATTCCTTGAGTTGTTCGAGTGCGCGAGTGAGCGCTTGCCATTGTGATTCGTTGGCGGGTAACCCGAAACGAAGTGCATCGTTTTCATCACAATGACGAGTAAAAACCCCTAACTTGGCAAGTTGATGGTGCCATGATGCCGAATCCGAAATTTCAACTCGGTGAAAGAGTATCTGTGATGTTATTTTTACCGAGCCCGCCATTTGGCCAAAATGTAGTTGTAAGAGTTGGTTCATACGCTGAGCCTCTTCATGTAGGCGTTGGCGGTTTTTCTTTTGCCAATTGGAGTTGAGTAAGGCATGTGTGGTGACATAGCGAGTTGGGCCACTGAGTGTCCAAGGTCCAAGGTGTTGTTTAAGAATATTTAAACGCAATGGCGAGGCAAAACAAAAGCCTGCGCGAATCCCTGCTAGTCCAAAAAATTTACCCACTGATCGCAATACAATCAGGTTATCTGGAACTCCTGTTGGGAAACTCGGTAACACTGAAAGCTCAGGAGTACAGTCTACAAACGCTTCATCAATCACGAGCGTTGAATGATCTTGGATATGATCTAGCCAAGTCAGTACTTCACTTGGTGGCACATTCAGCGCGGTTGGATTATTGGGATTAATCACTACGACCACGTCTGCCGTTTTGAGCTGTTCGATTGTCGGTTTATGTAGGTAAAAGTCGAATATGAGGGCTTGTATGCTTTGTTCTGCGTACTGCTGCCACGCATGTTGATGTTCTTTGTAACCCGTATGAGGTAATAGGATGTGCATCAATGTTGGCTGTGTCTTTGCAATCATATGAGGTAGCGATTGAATGGCTGCCTGACTGCCAGCTACGGGTAACAAGGCATCACTTTGATAGTAGGTTTGCGCTGCTGTGATTAAGCCATCATCGTCTTCTGGTAGCCGATTCCATACCGATGCAGGGATTTCAGGTATAGGGTAGTGATGCGGGCTCACTCCAGTTGAAAGGTCGACCCATTGTTCGATTGGCCTTTGATAGCGCAATGAAAACTCGATTAACTTACCACCGTGATGCGGAAGTTCGTTTGAGGTTGAGTGTTGTTTAATCGTCATTAGCGTACTTAAAGTAAAGAGTTAAAATAGACATGAAATCAAAACAAACAAAGAGTTAAAATAGAAAGTAATAGCATTACGATGACCCAAAGCACACTGGTTTTTTGAACCCAAGATATGGCTCGTGGAATATCTTCTAAAGTCGCAATATTACCTTTTCCCATCGGACGCTTTTTCACAAGTTTTCCGTGGTAATAAGTATCGCCACCTATAATGATTTGTAGTGCGCCGGCACCTGATGTCATTACGGGGCCACCGTTTGGACTCGAGCAATGTTTAGCCTGTTCTTTCCAGCATTTCAGAGCCAACTTAGTGTTGCCTAAAAGGCTGTAGCTAAGTGCGGTTAAGCGCGCAGGTGCCCAGCCCATCACATCATCGACTTTTGCTGCCACATAGCCAAATTCTAGCCAGCGTTCATTTTTGTAGCCCCACATCGCATCAAGTGTGTTCACTAATCGGAACAGTAATGCCCCTGGAGCCCCAAGCAGTGCAAACCAAAATAGAGTGCCGAAGATCGCATCGTTACCATTCTCTAATACCGACTCAATCGTCGATGACGTGATCTGGCGTTGATCCATGGTTTCAGTATTACGGCTAACGATCCAACCAACTTTCTCTCGCGCTAAATCAAGATCACCTTGGCTCAGCGGCTGGTGGATCCACTGGGCGTGCTCAAGCAGGCTACGTTGACCTATCGCGATATACAGAACCACGATATTAAATAGCCAAAAGCCTAATGTGTTCCCCATGCTTAGTAGCGTATGTTGTAGCCAAAAGCTGAGTAAGCACAATGGAACAGTCGCAGCTATCCATGCGATCAAACCTGAGAATTTAGTGGCTCGGTTTAACAGCTTCTCGATTTTCTCAACCGCATAGCCAAAACCGATCAAAGGGTGAAATCGTTTAGGCTCACCTAGTAAGTGATCAAGCATCAAAGCTGCGATCATCATTAGCGCGATCGCTAAACTTGAATAACCAAAATTTAAATCAAAAAAGATCATCATATCTGCCAAATAATGCTGCTGACTGGATAGTGAAAATGAATAAACGCATAAACCAATCAACAGCTAATGAGCGAGGTTAGTCTGCGCTCTTATCGTCTTCCAATGTTCCACTTTCAGCTACACCCTCTTCAACGACACGTGCTTTTCGGCAAGCGTGTGAGAAGGTCGGATCGTAGAGTTTAGAGTCAACAAAATCATTGTCGCCTAGCACTTTACTGACGATGATCATCGCGGTGGAGCGAATCCCTTCATCATGCATAACTTGGGCGATCGTACCCAATGTAGCACGGAATATTCGCTGTTCAGGGTGACTGGCTTTTTCAACGACAGCCACTGGCCAATCTTGCGGGTAAACATCTGATAATTCACGAACCACTTTACGAATTAATGTTGCGCTAAGAAATAAACACAGTGTTGCTTCGTGAGAGGCAAGGGCGCGTAGATTCTCTTTTTCAGGAACAGGCGTTCGACCTGATGCTCGGCTAAGAATAATGGTCTGGCACTTTTCAGGTAGCGTCAGTTCTTGGCCAAGAGCTGCGGCACTCGCTTGGAAAGAGGAGACGCCCGGAACCACTTTCCAATCAATGCCAAGTTCGTTCAAGCGACGTGTTTGTTCTGCAAGCGACGAGTAAATTGAAAGATCGCCAGTTTGAACGCGTGCAACGTTTTGACCTTTTTCGTGTGCGGTTAGGTACACATTGGTTAGATCATCAAGATCCATGTCAGCGGAGTTATAGACCAGTGCATCAGGGTGAGCGCGATCGATGACGGCTTTTGGCACTAAACTGCCTGCGTAAACAATCACAGGGCACTCTTCAACTAAGCGTGCGCCTTTCACTGTGATTAAATCTGGGTCACCCGGCCCTGCGCCGATAAAAAATACCGTCATACTAGTTTGCCTCTTCCGTCACTGATTCTGGTTTAGGTTCAACTTTTAATGAATGGCCACGTTTTTGACCTTCTAGTACCTTGCCGTCTTTCAGTTGATATTTATTGGTGTAGCCACGCGGTGTTACGATCCAATCACCAAATCGGTAGCTGTTGCTGTTACCTATCACGACCGCGGCGTTCATACCAAATTCCACTTTGGTAAATTCAGCCAGTGTTGTCAGTGTGACTTTTTGCTCATCACGATACGCAGCATTCACGATAGCAACGGGAGTATTTGGGGCACGATGTTCCAAAAGGATTTCACGTGCAGTTTCAATGTGCTGAGTTCTCTTTTTAGAGCGAGGGTTGTAGAAGGTAATCGCAAAATCAGCCATTGCCGCGGCTTCAATCCGCTTGGTAATCACTTCCCAAGGCGTTAATAAGTCAGACAGAGAAATGGTACAACTATCGTGACCAAGAGGTGCACCAACTAAAGAAGCACAGGCGTTAGCCGCGGTGATGCCCGGAATAATATCCAGTTCAACTTGTGCGTTTAATTCTGCGTTTTGCTCCAATAATTCAAGCACTAAAGGCGCCATCGCGTACATGCCAGAATCCCCAGAACATACCAATACGACTTCTCGACCTTTTGCTGCTTCTTCTACTGCGGCTTGAGCGCGGTCCCATTCGCGAGTCATACCACTTTGAATGACTTCTTGAGTGTCGATTAGTGTGCTGATTGATTCTACATACGGCTTGTAGCCTGCAACGACATCTGCATTCTTTACGGCTTGTTGCGCTGCGGGGGTTACTAGATCAATAGCGCCAGGCCCTAAGCCTACCAGTGTTAGTTTTGCCATGATTATTTCTCTTCCTCTGGTGCACCTAAACGAATTAAGCCTTCTTTAATTTGCTTATCGATAATCTGTAACAGTTCTGGCATATCGAGCATGCAGAACTTGTCACCTTGGATTGGCTCTGCCACTTGAACGTCAGCGTCTTCTGCCAGCATCTCTTTAATTTCTTTAAGATCGTTGATGAAGTGGTTACCCGATACAAGCAGTAGTGGAACTAGATTAAGAAGCGGTCGGCCTTGGCCTGTATGTTGCTCTTTAATACGGCGAACCATTTCATCTTTCACTAACTTAAATGGCCATGCGCCTTCGAGCGAGCAAGTGAAGTTGCGTTGCGATAATTTGCCGAGTAGATCATCACAGTAATGGATCGATTGGTGGCCCGGGTTATCTAACATAGGCGCTCCGTGGTGAACAAACACGTTGAAATGATCTTGTGGAGCAAAACGATCATGGAGAGCCGAAAGCAAATTGGTCGTTAATTGGCTGTGATGCATGATCGCTGGTGTTTGTTCAATGCGCGCCAATGAGAATTGCTTGAAGCCATCAACTATTGATGTCATGTAGCGATGTTCATCGGTAGGGAATAGGTACACTGAAACGATCAAAATACGTTCGTAACCTTGTGTGTCTAGATCCGCCAATACCTGAGGTAGGCTGAAACATGGTGTGTCTTTACGAGCCAGCTTCTTGATCACCATCTTTGAGCTGGTGGCGATACGCACTGGCACATCTGGGTAACTTTGACGTACGCGATCTGCGAGAGTTTCATAACGTTGTTGTTCTACAACGCTACCAAAGCAGCTCAGTACAATGGCTGTGCCTTGGTTGTAATGACGAAGTCGTTTCATAATTGTCGCTGTCCTTATCAAATCTATATCACAAGATAAACGGGCTATCTCATGTTGGTAATGAGGTTAAAGTGAGCTTTGAAACATCATGTTCATAGCTTGCAAAGTATTTGGCCTACTATGTTCCTAAAGCTCAGTAGTGCCGTCTGCATTTTCAATTGGTGCGATAAACTTAGGATCTAAATAAGCTTTTAATGATTTTCGCTCGACTAGATTTGTGAACAAATCTTTCCAGTCTTGCTCGGTAAATTCTTCGATACCTCGAATCCAAAGCCCGTTGTTAACAGGTGTTTCATGTTCTAGTAAACGTTCGTAAATCACCATTGCGGCGCGGTTTCTGCAGGTGCCCGCACAGTGTGTACGGCTTATCTTGATGCGCTGTTCACCGTCGGAAAAATTGAGCGCTTTAAGTACCTGTCTAAGATCGTGTGCAAGGTTTTTACTGCCTTCTTTCGCGCAGCGGCCACCTTCACATAGCAATACGTGATGGCGGTGGTAGAGCATCGGGCGGTTTAAATCGACATGCTTAGGCTTACACTGAAAACCATCTACCACTTCATTACCGTGAAGGTTGATTTTGACGTTTTCATCTAGCCAGTTTTTCCACTTCTTCTTGGCGAGGGGTTCATCGTATTCGATGCGAGTACAAGACAAAGTCATGTTGAAACCGTCTTGTTTGAACTTCCACTTAGGTACCAATAGTTGATCTCGCTGACCGTGCTTTAGCGCGGCCGCTTCAGAAACCGATGATACCCCCGTGATTTTTTTTACGTATTCTGATGGGTTTTCAATCCCTTCAACGCCGTCGAGTTGCTCGGCTGAATAAGTGTGGAAAGGAATTTGGCTTTCAGACGAGAGTTCTAAAATACCTTTTTCATCTGCTTTTAAAGCGATACTGGCGAAAGCTGAAACACTGGCTTTTGCTAGGTTATATTCAGTCAGGAAAACATCGATACCTGCTTTCAATACATGGAAAGGAGTATTGCGGTCACAACCTATTCCAAGCACAAGCGATTTTGGTCGCCACAGTACGGTTTTATTTTTTAAGTCGGCGTAACCTTTTGGTTGTGCTTCATCTGAAATGAGAACTAAACCATCCCAATCATCAGTACTGATTTGAGAAAGGTCTGTATCGCTTAGTGCTGGGTGGGTAATGATGTGTCTTGGCATGGAACGTTTGTTCTGCCACCAGTTCTGTTCGCCAGCGTGCTGCACTATTAGAATGCGTTTTTCATTTACAACTGCTGCGCTGGTGGCGGTGAGCGCGGGTTCGCATTGTGGATCAAGCGTCCAACCAAATGGCGATCCGAGCATATCCACCGACAAACTGCCGGCAGCGTCAGAAGCGGTGGTGATTACAGGAGTCGCGTTGAGTGCTTGTGATACTTGTAACGCGATCCCATTTGCGCCACCGCGATGTCCAGATAACATAGGGATCACGAATTGGCCGTGATCGTCAATGCAGATCACGCCGGGGTCGGTGCGTTTGTCTTCTAGCAAAGGGCCGATCATTCGGCTGACAATGCCCGCAGCAAAAAAGCAGATATGGTGATCATATTGCTTAAATTGAGGAGGAAGAAAACCAGAAAGCGGCAGGGTTAACTCATCGGCTTCTGGGTATTCTTCTTGTCCAACTGGTGCAATAAAGACATCAGCAAACGGAAACGTTTTAGCTAAGCGTTTGGCTTGCCTTGCTCCGTGTAGCGTGATGGCATAAATGGCTATTTTCATTACGCTTTACCGCTATTAGTTTTATCGATATCAGCGTTACCACTATCAGCTTCACCACCATCAAGTACGGCACACTTCTTTGATTCATTAGTACCACGTAGTACGCCACGACGAGCGCGAACAGAAAGCTGAACCATAGAGAAATAACGGTTTTCATTCGGTACATCACGTAGGTCAGAGTAAAGTTCTTGTTTCTCTGTGGTGGCATGCGACACGTAGGTTGCACAATCCAACATATTCATCGACTCAAGTTGAGTGATCAGCTTAGGGATAACGCGACCTGCTTTGATTAGCATGATGGTGTCAAAATCTTCGACTAGCTTTTCTAAACACTCGATACCCCATGTCGCAGGTACAACACAAAAACGCTCCTGACCGTCAGCAAGTGGAATTTTTGTTTGTGATGGAATAGCGGTAACTGAAGTGATACCCGGAATGATCACCGGATCAAGTTCAGGAAGTAGCTCTGTCAGTTCTTCTTGGATGTATGCCCATGTGCTGTAAACCGATGGATCACCTTCGGTTGCAAATGCCACGTCTTTACCTTGCTTTAATAGTTCAACAATTGTGACGGCGGCTTTACGCCATGCAGGAACGTTGATGCTTGGGTCACGCGTCATTGGGAAGTGCAAAAATAGGTATTCGCCTTTCATGCTTTCAGGGCTAACAGAACCCGCGGCAATTTGTTGAGCAAAAGAGTGGTTACTGCCCGCGTCCTTTTCTGGAAACGCGACAATGTCGACGGTGCTGAGTAGTCGGTGAGCTTTAAGTGTTAATAATTCTGGGTCTCCAGTGCCGACACCAATCGCGTACATAGTTCCTAATTTCATCTGTGCTTTCTCTAATTATGTTTTTATTTAATATGTTGAGTGGCGCTTAATTAAAAAATTAAGCGCTTATTTCTGAATAAACGGCTTGGTAAAAATAAATAAGTGAATCGGATTTTCTGATTGATAACGGGTGTAGTGAGCGAGTGGTACGCCTGTTGATATAGAGACCAGTTGAACCTGTGTCGGAGCATCGCTGTCTTTACTCCATTGATGAAGTTCGCAAACTGAATCGACAGTCACTGCAGAACCGATCACGACGCCTCCCGGTTTTATTGCTGACCAACAGAAATCTAAAATGCTGTGCATGTTGCCGCGGCTTCCACCAATAAAAATACTGTCTGGCTGAGGCAAGGTGTCGAGCTGTATTGGGGCTTTATCTCGAATCAGTTGTACGTTGTCGGTACCGTGCGCTCTAAAGTTAGCCTCGACCGACTCATAACATTCTTGGTTTGATTCAATGGTGAAGACTTGTCCTTGATAACACTGCTTAGCGGCTTCTATCGCAATAGAACCTGAGCCTGTACCTATATCCCACACCACAGATCTTGGTTGAATACGCATACTCGTTAACGCTAAGTGACGAACGGGCTGTTTGGTAATTAAGCCGCGTTTAGGCATGCGCTTCATGAAGTCATCATCGTTGGCGTATTGGCCCAATTCACCCCACGCATGAGGTAGCGTTCGGTGCAGTACCATTACATTGAGCGTAGAGAAGTCGTCGGAACTTTTTAGTGCGAGGTCTTCGAGAGTCCGCTGGCTTATCTTTTCGTCGGTGCCACCTAAGTTCTCACATACCCAAGCTGTCCAACCTTGTTGATTAAATTCGACTAAGTGTTTCGCAATACGAGCTGGGTTGTTTTGAACATCGGTTAGCAAGCAGTAGCTAGTTCCCCATTGCATTTGGCTTGCGATACCTTTAATGCCATCGTAATGCTGCTTTCTTCCATGTAGTGAAATTGCTTTGGTTTCTTGCCATGCAATGCCGACTCGGCTGCAAGCGAGTTGCATTGAACAAGGGGAGGGAATAAAGCGTACTTCATCATTAGGCAGTTTTTTTAACAACGATTCGCCGATGCCAAAGAACAATGGGTCGCCAGAAGCTAATACGACGACGCCGCCTTCCTCGCATTCATCAAGCAACTTAGCGAACCAAGATTGATAGCCTTCTTGCATCGATAAGCGTTGACCTTTGAATTGGGGGAACCAATCCAATAGTCGGTCGTTACCTGCAACAACGCGTGCAGACTCAACTGCATTAACAGCTCGACTGGTTAGGCTTAAACAGCCATCTTCGGGTACTCCGACTACCGTGATAGCCGATTGATAGCAATCGATAAGCTGAGAGTGAGTACTTACATTATTCATTTTACTGACTCAGCAAGTAGGGCGTGAATAGTCGATACCACTAACGGGCTGCCACCTTTACGGCCTAGGCTGGCAATGTAAGGCACTGTGTTTTGTTCGGTTAATGCTTGCTTCGATTCATCTGCTTTTACGAAACCAACAGGAATGCCGATGATCAGTGCGGGTTTTGCTTCGCCTGCTTCTATCATGCGCAATAGCTCAAGTAATGCGGTAGGCGCATTGCCTACACCTATGATAGAGCCGTCGAGTAGGCCGTTATCGCGGGCATAACGTATTGAGTGGATAGCACGTGTTTCTCCTGTCTCTTTGGCCGTGCTAATGACGTCTGGATGACTAATGAAGCACTGTGCTTTATTGCCGTAAGCGTTGAGGCGAGTTTGGTTTAAACCTGTCACGATCATGCTGACATCGGTAATGATGTTGGCACCGTTTTTTAAAGCGGTAATGGCAGACTCAATCGCGTTGTCGCTGAATTGATATAATTTAGCGTATTCAAAATCACCCGTAGTATGAATGGCACGACGAACCACATTCCATTCACCTTGATTGAAGTTATGTCCCCCATGGAGAGTTTCTATTTCTTCATCGATGATAGAGAAAGAGTCACTTTCAATTTGACGGCCTTGCTTGGTCATTTGACGCATATCGTTAGTCATGGAGTTTTCCTTGTTCATGCTTATTCATCATGAAAGTGAGTGTTGGTATCACTTCCTTTTGAGCAGAGATGTTCTGCTAATAGATCGCCGTTAAAATCGATCAATTTGAATTCAATGCTGACGTGATGTTTGACATACACAGCAGCGTGCTCTGCAGCTTGTTTGCAGAGCAAGGTAAGAAAGTCGTAATTGGGAATCTCTTGGCCCGGTTGGGCTTCTTTCCATGTATCGAGTACGTGGCGGCCTGTGTTGGCTTGGCTAACAGCTTCGGCAAACTCACTCGATGCACCCGATTGAATGGTGAGGTCGGCCAGCAATGAAAAGTCGATAGCTTTACCGGATACGTGAGTCATCATGTGCCCAGCGACCATCTTGCCTAGTTTGCCTATCATGGCGACGACGGTGATTTTGCTCACTTGATAACGTTTTGCTGCGCGCAGTCCGACCCCAACAAAATCACCCGCTTGGATAAAACACATCGAGTCATAACTTGGTAGCATGGCCATCGCTGACTTTTCGGTTCGAGATCCTGTCGTGAGAACCAAGTGGTTTTGGCCATTTTGTTTCGCTATTTGTACCGATTGACGCACTGATGCTGAAAACGCTGAAGTGGAGTAGGGTTTTACCGTTCCGTGTGTCCCGAGAATGGAAATACCACCGATTAAACCGAGTCTTGGCCCAATGGTTTCCTTGGCTCGCTCTTCTCCATCTGGGACGCAAATTTCCAGTGATATACCGACGTGTTTTTTCTGTTGACTGGTCGCTTGGTTCCATTCCAAAGTCACCATATCGAGAATGTTTTTTCGAGGAACGGGATTAATCGCCGCCTGACCGACGGGAAGTTCTAATCCGGGTAGAGTCACACGAGCTACGCCAACACCCCCATCGATGTGAAAACCGGGCTCTGAATGCCAGCGGGCAATACTCTGAATATGGGCTTCGTGGGTACAATCAGGATCGTCCCCTGCATCTTTAACAATGCTGGCGGTCACCGCATCGTTGGATGTTTGGATAAACGTGACCTTAAACGTAGCGGGCTCACCATTAGGTAGAGTGATGGAGATATAGTCAGGCTTTTGTCCGGTTAATAGTGTTTGAACTGCCGCTCTGCTTGCTGCAGCTGCGCACGCTCCGGTGGTAAACCCACTGCGGAGATCGGACTTATTTTTGGATCGTTTAACTTTTGTGACCACAGTATTCTTCATCTACGTTTTAGGTATTGACGAATACAGAGCGTTCCCTTGTTAGACAAGGTATGGATGGTGTTGAGTTTTCCCGCTCGATATTCATGTGTGTCCAGGTATTCTGACTTACGATGTTGAGGTTCTCATTGCGCTTTACTCCTTCCCAAGTCGTGTGACTCAGTGGCTTGTAAAGGGCTCATCGCTTACAGCTGCGGGTACAGTTCAGGAGTTACACCTGATTCCCTGATGTGACGTTATACTTCGATATCTATCCTGAGGATTTCTCCGTTGTTTGGTGTTTCTATTATTTGCTGTGGTGTCCCTAAACTGGCTAATGTTTTTATCCAGTCACCATGTCCGAGCAGCAAAATTGGGTTCTCATTGTTGTGGTGACGAGAAACTCGTTGGATCCACTGAATCGCCATTGTTCTTCGTTGCTGTTCTGAATCGAACTCACTGAGCTCCATTTGAGAAATGACGGGCACTTTCAGGTAGCGTGCGATGGTTTTAGCACTGGAAATAGCACGGCCTAATTGACTGGTGTAAATAGCATTGAGGGTCAATGATTTTTGAGTTGCAAGATAACGACCGACGTTATGCATCTGTCGTTTGCCTTTCATTGTCAGAGGGCTATCCAGTTGATTCTGTGCTTTGCCTATTCGATTCCATTCGGTTTCGCCATGACGAATCGCAATGATGGTGAAGCGTTCAGCTTTCATTACTTTTCTCCATCAAAATGGAAACAATGAATAGTGCGCCAAACGCGGTGGTGACAACACCAAGAGGCAGTTCTTGAGGAGCAACTAAGGTTCTCGCCAAAATATCACTTAATAGCATAAGCAAAGCCCCAATCAGCCCTGAAGTGATGAGTAACTTTTTGTGTAATGGGCCGATGATTTTCTTCGCGATATGAGGAACCATCAAGCCAATAAATCCGACAACTCCGATGATAGAAACAAAACATGCAGTTGCAAAAGCGCAGACAATAAAGACACCGCTTTGCAGGCGTTTTGTGTCTACGCCCATGGTTTGTGCTACGTCGTCTCCTGCAAGTAAACAATCTAACTGGCGATGTTTTAATATACCTAGAGCTATCAAGGCGATAAGTCCAGCAAGCACAATTAGCACATTGTCCCAGCGTGCGTTTCCTAGGCCTCCTAGCGACCAAAATAGGATCGAATGGGCTGCTCGTTGATCGCCGTGGAAGACTAAAAAATTGGTCAAAGCTGTAAATAAGAATGAAATAGCCAGCCCGGCTAAAACAATTTGAGAAGACGCTTGCCCATCTACTTTTCTAACTAGAAATAGCACTGCCGAAGCCGAGATTATTCCACCGATAAAAGCGGCGAGTGGAAGTGTCCAAATGCCGATAGCGCTGCCGATGACTGTAATCACAAAGACTGCTCCAGTTGCGGCACCGGATGACAATCCAAAAATGAAAGGGTCGGCAAGATCGTTTTTTGTCACGGTTTGTAATAACGCCCCAACAATACCTAACCCAGCACCGCAAATAATAGCGATGATTGTTCTAGGTAAGCGCAGGTGCAGTACCACTTGATCTATCGGTGAGTCGATCTGTTGACTCATCGCCGCTGAAAAAATCGTAGCGACTTGTGCAAAAGATAGCTGAACGCTGCCTAAACTCAGAGAAAACATCGCTAAGAGGGCAAAAACAGAACTGAATACGCAGGTGTTCAGTGCGGTTCGGTTCAGGTTAGTACTAAAACTTGTCATGGATTTCTTGGATGCGCTGTGCCAATTTTTCAATTGCAGCTATGTTTGCTGGCCCGGGAGTAATTTCCTCATAACGCAGAGGAAGATATTGGGTGGTCTTTACCGCAGTGGTCAGCTTCATCGCTGGGTGCTGTTCCAAAAAGGCTTGCATGCCTTTAGCGCCAGTCCCATTTTGATAATCGAGAAGAATAATGACATCAGGGTTATGCATCGCAACTGACTCCCATGATGTGGTTCCCCAGCTGATATCCAGATCTTTCATTACATTGGCGCCACCCGCTGCTTCTATCATGGCGCTCACTGTCGCGTACTTTCCTGCTGTGAATGGTTTCTCTTCCCCTGAATCATACAGAAAGACTTTAAGCGGGGTTTGATTCTGGGTTTGCTGTTGAATCAATATTAATTGCTCTCTCCAAGTGGAGATAAGAGTTTGAGCTCTGTCTTGCTGACCGAATAAAGTCGCAAGGCGTGTCACGTCATCGAACATCTGTTCCATGCTAGCTGGCTGCTTATCTTTACGGGTATGGCTGCAACTCTCATTAAGAATCAGAGTATTGATACCAAACTCTCTCAGAGAATCAGGCGTGACTGAGCCGCCCAACCGCATACCGTAATTCCATCCTGCAAAGAAAACATCAGGGTTGGCATTAACTAACACCTCTAAAGAAGGATATTTCGGTGCGAGCTCGGGAATGCTGCCCTGGAGGCGATTAAATTCAGGGGTCGTTTTGTAGTACCCGCTAATACCGGTCACTCCGATCATATTCTCTTCAAGCCCGAGAGAAAATGCCATCTCAGACATATTGATATCGTGAGTGATTAAGGTTTTCGGCGCTTTATCTAAGGTAAGTGTAGAGTCACAGTTTTCTACCGTAATTTGGGCTTGTGCGGACACGGTAAGTAATAAAGTTAATGCTGATAGTTTTTTCATGAAAGCTCCTGTCCTTGGTCGAGTTCAATGTCGAAAAATTTGCTTGTTTTCTGTGTGCGCTTATTGGTCGTGCTGATTAAATCGACTTCAAAGATCGGCTTAAGTTGATTGTGAGTTAGTAGTTCTTCTACCTTTCCTTTCGCGACTACCTGGCCGTGTTCCAAAATCGCAATGTGCGTCGCGAACTTGGCCGCAAGGGAAATATCATGCAGTGAGCAAATCAGTGTTTTTTCTTGCTCTTTCAATAGTGATAAAACTTCCCCTTGAGCACATGGATCTAGATGGTTTAGAGGCTCATCCAACACCAGAAACTCGGCGTTCTGACATAAAGATCGTGCAATATGCGCTCGCTGCCTCTGGCCACCTGAGAGCTGTCCCATTCTTCGTTCGAGGAAAGTATCGATCTTTAGTGCTTTACTCATTTGGTCAAGTGAAAAGCTAGAAGTGGCTTGATTGGAAGCGGTTAGTTGAATGTACTCTCTTAGTGTTAAACGACCATCCACTTGACTGTGTTGTGGAAGGTAACTGATTTGTTTTGCTCTTTGCTGGCAAGTTAACTTACGTAGCGGCAATTGGTTTATGACGACTTCGCCTTTGAAGGGAAGCAAATTAACCAGTGCTTTTAATAACGTGGTTTTTCCGGAACCATTGCGTCCAATGACTACCCAGCGCTCACCTTGATTAATTTTCAGATCGAGTGGGTGCAGTCGTTGAGTGTTTTGTTGTTGAACTGAAAGTTTGTGGCAAAAAAGCATGAGTTACTGAGAATGGTTTGTTTTTAACAAGTGCTATTACATTAAAATTTAAACGTTTGCGTAACATTGATCTCAGCACGTAAAATTCCCACTATTATCAAAATAATCTATAAGTTAACGCTTGTGCTACGTGAAAGGGTTAGGGTTTATTAGTGAAAGAATAGAAGAATAGAAG
>NZ_JBFRVM010000130.1:0-3284 GCF_041475145.1 Vibrio sp. 10N.222.49.A3 | reverse complement strand
CATGGTGTGTAGCATGATCTTGATTTTCTGAGAAATCAAGCATCTTCAATGATCACGGGTATATAATTAAATTGGCTTTGTTACGGAATTCCGTGGCACTAAATCAAGAACCTACGATTTGAACAGCTACCTCTATTCCATCTCACAAACCTAAACCTAAACCTAAACCTAAACCTAAACCTCGTTATAAAACAAATAACTGGAAACAATACAACCAATCGCTCATTAACCGTGACTCTCTGACTTTTTGGGTTGATGAAGAGGCGATAAGCGGTTGGGTACAAAGCAAAAAGAATAAGCGCGAGAGGCCAAGTCGATTCAGTGATTTGGCTATCACGACAACACTAATGGTGAAACGAGTTTTTTGTATGCTGCTGAGAGCAGTGCAAGGATTTATCGACTCGATAACTTAGACTTACCCATGTAACCACAGATCTAACCATCATAAAGGATCAGAGCGCAAGACTCGAAAAAGGTTCAACTGATTTAGGCCACAAAGCCACTTAAAACTGAAATAAGAGAGGGCAATTCACATACGAATCTAGAATCATACCAATAAATAAGAGAGTTTCTTAAAACGTAAAAATCGCTTATAATCTGCTCTAGATCGATTTATGTAATATTTTTATAGACGGCGTCGTAATGAAAACTTCAGTTGCAAATAGAGACAATCAACATTTAAGTACATCAAACAATATCACTCCCCCTGAATGTAACTCCACTTGCAGTGAAAACAAGGAAGTTATTCACATTTATTGCCCTGAAATTTGCATTAAAAATATAAGGGTAGTACTTTCAAAACATGATATAAATTGTGATATTAACAATTATTCAATTCGAGACTTCAAAGGGCACACTTTATGTCACTTTCAAAGTTCTGAGCTATCAAAAGAGCAGCGAGCATATTTAATTGGGGCAACTGAACTTGGAGCTTGGGTTGAACCATTAGTCAGTTACTTTGATAGAACGCTTGGTTATACAGAAACAGAACTACTCCACAGCGGGTACTTTCTTCATCAAAAAGCATTTTCTATTTTGTCAAATAAAAGACACGTCAATGAAAAACGCCTCATCGATTTACTGTTTGTTTTTATGATTGGTTTAATCGCTATCCCAATAGTTTTTTTAACAGCAATTTTAATCAAAATTGAATCACCAGGTCCTATTTTTTTTAAACAAAAAAGAACTGGACAATATAACCAAGAATTTGAAGTTATCAAGTTTCGCTCAATGCGTAATGATGCCGAAAAGAACGGTGCACAGTGGGCAACCAAGAATGACGCTCGTGTCACTAAAATCGGTAACTTCATTCGCAAAACTCGTATTGATGAGCTACCCCAGCTAATAAATGTATATAAGGGTGAAATGTCAATGGTAGGCCCTCGGCCCGAACGAGAAGTTTTTATTGAAGATTTGGAAAAAGAGATCCCATACTATCGCTTCCGTCACGCTGTAAAACCAGGGGTGACCGGTCTAGCACAAGTGAAATATCCATACGGAGCTTCCCTTGAAGACGCAGTCTGGAAGCACAAGTATGATATTTACTATATCAAACACCAAAACTGGCGTATGGAATTGAAGATTTTACTCTTAACAATTAAGACTGTAGTATTTGGAATGGGAAGATAGAAGTGAGTTCGAAGTTCTCCGTATTATGCTCTCTATACTTTAAAGAAGAGCCCGCTTATCTAGAGCAATGCTTCGAAAGCTTAGCTTGGCAAACACTTGAAGCCAACGAAGTAGTTGTTGTTCATGATGGTCCTTTAACTGATGCACTATACGAAACGTTAGATAAGTGGAAGAAAAAACTACCGATCAAAGAAGTTATTTTGCCAAGAAATGTAGGATTGGGAGATGCTTTAAATGCAGGGTTAAAAGAGTGCAGTCATGACTTAATAGCTCGAGTTGATACCGATGATATAAACCACCTAGACCGGTTCGAAAAACAAGTTGCTTACATGGACTTGAACATAAAGGTAGCGGCATTAAGCTGCAATATAAACGAATTTGAAACAGACCACAAATTACCATCAAGAATTAGAGCTGTACCTAAATCAGAAAATATTAAAGCATACTCTCTGAGACGCAACCCTATCAATCATATGGCTGTAATATTCCGAAAAAAAGCAATAATTGATGTTGGTAGTTATAAACACCTTTATTTTATGGAAGATTATTACTTATGGCTAAGGCTTCAAGCTAAAGGTTATTTGCTGGCTAACCAAAACACTATATTAGTTAGTGCTAGAGTTGGCAATGGTATGTTGGAAAGAAGAAGCGGCTTCAAGTATGCAAAAAGTGAAATTAAAATAATGCAAGAGGTTTACAAACTAAAACTAACAAGAAATCCTTTAGTTTTAGTTTATTTTTCTTTAAGAGCTCTATTACGACTACTCCCAAGTAAATATCTATCTAAGATTTACTCTTTAAATAGGCATCAAATTTCATCTTAATTATTGATAAGGCCAATTTAACCATTGGCTTTGTTAAGCTATTCGTAATAGACAAATTATTTCTTTTATCCCACTAATACTATACCCGTGCTCATTGAGCATGCTTGATTTTCTGTAAAAACAAGATAATGCTACGCAACCATGAGAGTAACTCTATCTCCACTGAAGAAATAAGAACTCGAACAGATACACGATTCCACTCGTGATATACCCGTGATCATTGAAGATGCTTGATTTCTCAGAAAATCAGGATCATGCTACACACCATGAAAATAATACTGACTCCTCAACAGAAACAACAACTCGAAGATAAGCACGATTCAACTCGTGATGGTCGAGTGCGTGACCGCATCAAAGCGGTTTTATACCAATTAAAGTAAAAATATGATCTAATTAAGACCGTCGAACTCTTACAGAAAATCGCCATGGATAGCCTTAATAATACTGATTTTAAAAAGCTAGCAAGCCAACAAAAAACCATTCAAATGAAGGTTCGCTTGCTAGCACTTGCCCACTTCAAAGAAAGTCACTCGCGCACTCAAATTGCCAAATACCTTAAAGTCAGTCGAACTAGTGTAAACAAATGGGTTCAAGCATTTCTTGAAGAAGGATTGGAAGGGCTTAACCCTATAGAGCAAGTTTGGAGTTGGTTGCGACAACATTATCTAGCGAATCAAAGTTTCACTGATTATAACGACATTGTTTCCAAGGTTTGTCGCGCTTGGAATGGATTTCTTGAGTGCAAAGATCGTGTCACAAAAATGAGCAGAAGGGATTGGATAAACCTGATCAGTTAATTTTCCGGATTGGTATTACTTGCGTCTGAAGGTT
>NZ_JBFRVM010000129.1:0-42807 GCF_041475145.1 Vibrio sp. 10N.222.49.A3 | reverse complement strand
ACTTATCCGAACGGCATTAACGGAATATAATGGGGATTATGAATTGATTATTGCGAGTATTTACAAACAAAAATGCTCACCGAAGTGAGCATTTATTACTGTTCTACAGAGAACGAATTACGGAAGGCTAGCGTCTATTGTAGACCAAGCTTCTTCTCAAGGTAGTGGATGTTTGCCCCACCGTGTTGGAAGTTTTCGTCGTTCATAATAGACAGTTGAAGCTCAGTATTAACGTTAATACCTTCAACAATCATTTCACCCAATGCGTTCTTCATACGAGCGATAGCAACATCACGGTTCTCACCGTAAGTGATCAGCTTACCAATCATTGAATCGTAGTGTGGTGGCACTGTGTAACCCGTGTAGATGTGAGACTCCCAACGTACGCCCATACCACCTGGAGCATGGAAGCGCGTGATCTTACCCGGAGACGGTAGGAAACGTACGGGATCTTCTGCATTGATACGACATTCGATTGAGTGGCCGCGCAGCTTAATATCATCCTGTGTGAATGATAGAGGCTGACCAGCAGCAATGCGAAGTTGCTCTTTCACTAGATCGATACCCGTTACCATTTCAGTAATCGTGTGCTCAACCTGGATGCGAGTGTTCATTTCAATGAAGTAGAACTCACCGTTCTCGTATAGGAATTCAAATGTACCTGCGCCGCGGTAACCAATCTCAAGACATGCACGAGTACAACGGTCGCCGATGTATTTACGCATTTCTTCAGTGATACCTGGAGCTGGTGCTTCTTCCACAACTTTCTGGTGACGACGCTGCATTGAACAGTCACGCTCACCTAGGTGGATAGCATTACCTTGACCATCGGCAAGCACTTGTACTTCAATGTGACGTGGGTTTTCTAGGAATTTTTCCATGTAAACCATGTCGTTATTGAAACATGCTTTTGCTTCAGCACGAGTCATTGCGATAGCTTCTGTTAGTTCTTTTTCAGTACGAACAACACGCATACCACGACCGCCGCCGCCGCCAGAAGCCTTGATGATTACAGGGAAACCAATGCGCTTAGCGTGCGCTTTGTTTTTCGCTTCGTCGTCGTCAAGAGGGCCGTCAGAACCTGGTACACAAGGTACACCCGCTTTTTTCATTGACGTGATAGCTGACACTTTGTCACCCATCATGCGAATGGTTTCAGCTTTAGGGCCAACGAAGATAAAACCACTGCGCTCTACCTGTTCTGCAAAATCTGCATTTTCAGATAGGAAGCCGTAGCCTGGGTGGATAGCAACTGCACCTGTTACTTCAGCAGCGCTGATGATACGAGGGATGTTCAGGTAGCTATCGATACCACGAGCTGGACCGATACAAATTGTTTCGTCAGCAAGCAGTACGTGCTTAAGATCGCGGTCAGCGGTTGAGTGAACTGCTACCGTTTTGATGCCAAGCTCTTTACATGCTCGCAGAATACGCAGTGCAATTTCACCACGGTTCGCGATTACTAATTTATCTAACATAATGAGTGCTCTCTATTATTCGATAATTACTAGAGCTTGGTCGAATTCTACTGGTTGACCGTCTTCAACTAGGATAGCCGTTACAACACCAGATTTATCAGCTTCGATTTGGTTCATCATTTTCATCGCTTCAACGATACATAGTGTTTCGCCAGCAGTTACAGATTGACCCACTTTAACGAACGGTTTTGCATCTGGGCTTGGAGCGCCGTAGAAAGTACCAACCATTGGAGAAAGAACTTGGTGACCAGCAGGAACCGCAGGAGCTGCCGCTTCTGCAGCTACAGGTGCCGCCGCAGGTGCTGCTGCCGCTACAGGAGCTGGAGCTGCTGCATATTGAATAGGCGCTGCAGATACAGGGCTGTTACGACTGATTCGTACTGACTCTTCACCTTCAGAGATCTCTAGCTCAGAAATACCAGACTCTTCAACCAATTCGATTAGCTTCTTGATTTTGCGAATATCCATTGTTTCTTTCTCTTTATCTGTTGATTGAACTTACTCTTTGACTGAGTAGGTTAGTAATAGTTCGTTGTTTTTATTTACTTTGCGTTGAGCTTGTTGAGCGCAGCTGTCAAAGCAAATTGATAACCTTGGGCACCTAAGCCACAAATCACACCTTCTGCTTTATCAGACAGGTAAGAGTGGTGACGGAATGGTTCACGTGCGTGAACATTCGATAGGTGAACCTCAATAAATGGGATAGCAACACCAAGTAGTGCATCACGCAACGCCACACTGGTATGTGTAAAGGCCGCTGGGTTGATAATAATGAAATCAACATTTTGATAAGCACTATGGATAGCTTCAATCAGCTCATACTCACGATTTGACTGTAAGTGAGATAGCTCAACATCGTGTGTTTTCGCTTGCTCGGTCAATGAGCTAATAATCTGGTCAAGTGTTTGAGAACCGTAGTGTGCAGGTTCTCTAAGGCCTAACAGATTAAGGTTTGGTCCATTTAAAACTAGAATGCGAAACTTTGTAGACATTGTGGGGCTATCTTCCTTTATCGTGTTTACGAACGTGAATGTTGCCATTTTATTGAAAATTTGGGGATAATTTCCAGTAAGAAAAACCCAAATTTAAAAATTAGAACCAGATTATAGCTAATTCAGCGCAAATCGCAGCAATTTACTGGTCTAATCTCCTATTGAGAGAGTGTGAGATTGTTACCAACTTAACAAAAAAGCGCCTTAGCCTTAATTTTGTCGAGGATATTTGAGATCAAGATCAGCCATAAAAAAACCGCCACATAGGTGACGGTTTAGAAAGGAGTTGTTTTAAACAGTAATTACGTAATGTGACGGGTTGCTTATGCCAGTTCCGCTTTCTCTGCAATCAGCTTATCGACCACGCTTGGGTCTGCGAGTGTCGACGTATCGCCTAGGTTGCCAGTATCGCCAGTGGCAATCTTACGCAGGATACGACGCATGATTTTACCTGAACGAGTTTTTGGTAATGAGTCGGTCCAGTGCAGTACATCTGGCGTTGCGATTGGGCCTATCTCTTTGCGTACCCAGTCTTTCACTTCTTTATGAAGCTCTGCGGTCGGGAATTCACCATCATTCAACGTGATGTAAGCGTAAATCGCTTGGCCTTTAATATCATGAGGGATACCTACAATCGCAGCCTCTGCGATCTTATCAAATGCGACTAGAGCCGATTCAATCTCAGCGGTACCCATACGGTGACCTGATACGTTCAGAACGTCATCAACACGGCCAGTAATCCAGTAGTAACCGTCTTCATCACGACGAGCACCATCACTGGTGAAGTACATGCCTTTAAAGGTCGAGAAGTAAGTCTGTTCGAAACGGTCATGATCGCCATGAACGGTACGCATCTGGCCTGGCCAAGAGTCAAGAATCACTAGGTTGCCGTCTGTTGCACCCTCAATAATGTTACCCATGTTATCAACCAGCGCGGGTTGTACACCGAAGAATGGACGCGTCGCTGAACCCGGTTTTAGGTCTGTTGCGCCTGGTAGCGGTGCAATCAAGATTCCGCCCGTTTCTGTTTGCCACCATGTATCAACAATTGGAGACTGCTCATTACCGATTGTTTTGTAGTACCACTCCCACGCCTCTGGGTTGATAGGTTCACCCACTGAGCCCATGATTCTTAGGCTGTCACGAGACGTGCCTTCAACGGCTTCATTGCCTTTCGCCATCAATGCACGAATAGCTGTTGGCGCAGTATAAAGAATATTAACTTGGTGCTTATCGACCACTTCACTCATACGGCTTGTGTTCGGGTAGTTCGGCACGCCTTCAAACAGAATGGTTTTTGCACCATTGGCAAGCGGTCCGTAAACAAGGTATGTGTGACCGGTAATCCAACCCACATCGGCTGTACACCAGAAAGTTTCGCCTTCTTGGTAATCGAATACGTATTTGAAGGTCATTGCTGCATAAACAAGGTAACCACCGGTGGTGTGCATAACACCCTTAGGTTTGCCTGTTGAGCCTGACGTATAAAGGATGAATAGTGGGTCTTCTGCGTTCATCTCTTCTGGAGGACAATCTGCAGATACATTAGCAATAGCATCGTGCCACCACACATCGCGGTGTTCGTGCCATGCAACATCGCCGCCAGTACGTTTGAATACTACAACCTTTTCGATGTTCTTCACTTCAGGATTCGTCAGTGCTTCATCGACATTTTTCTTCAGTGGAACCGCACGGCCGCCACGCACGCCTTCATCGGCAGTGATAACGACTTTAGAATTTGAGTCGATAATACGACCAGACAGTGCTTCTGGGGAGAAACCGCCAAATACTACTGTGTGAACCGCACCTATACGGGTACACGCCAGCATCGCAACCGCAGCTTCTGGAACCATTGGCATGTATAAACAAACTACATCACCTTTGCGCACGCCTTGCTCTTTTAGAGCATTTGAAAACAGGCACACTTCTTTGTGTAGTTCATTAAAAGTTAGCGTTTTGTCATCAGCCGGATCATCGCCTTCCCAGATGATAGCGACTTCATCACCGCGCTCAGCAAGGTGGCGGTCGATACAGTTAGCCGAAACGTTAAGCGTGCCATCTTCAAACCAGCGAATATCAATGTGGCCAGGGTCGAAAGAGGTATTTTTTACCTGTGTGAAAGGTTTAATCCAATCAACGATTTTTCCGTGTTCACCCCAAAAGCCTTCAGGGTCAGAAACAGATTGCTGGTACATGGCTAGGTAAGTGTCATTATCCGCGTGTGTGGTTGATTTAATATTTTCTTTTACCGGATAAACGTGGGCTTCACTCATTGCATCTCTCCTTGTGCCTACATTCCTAATGAACTGGCAACTTCCTTTGTGTTCAGTTTCTAGGTCTATTACAGAACCGTCGTTGTGTTATCACTCTCGACTAGGACGGCGATTTCCACAATTAGACTTTAGGATGAGACGTTGCTTTTCACTTACAAAATAGCGAGTTAAGTTCATTTTTGAGATGTTGCTCTCTATGTGAAGCGCCAGTGGTTGAATTAAGAATAAGAAGAGTTGAAACGGGGTAGGTCACCATGTTTCAGGCGAACAAAGATCAGGGCGGCGGAGATAGCGTCTTGTAATGCATCATGTTTATTGACGGGGATAGGTAAATCGAGCTGGCGACAGATAGCGTCCATACTGAGATCAAAATAGGCGTTAGGCAGCTGCCTTTCGAGCTTGTCTTGATAAAGTTGGCTTACTTCGACTAATCGGTTAGGCAGTGGAAATCCAAGCTGTTTTAAACAGGCGCGATCGAGGATTTTTTTATCATAGCGGATGTGATAGCCGACTAAAGGACGATTTCCAATGAAGTTCAGTAGCTCGATTAAAGCCTGTTTTTCTTCGATGCCGTGCTTTAGATCTTGATGGCGAATACGGTGGATTTTTATTGAATTGCAATCGAGCGATTGAGGGGCGCGCAATCGGACTTCAAAAGGTTGGCTGGTAATGATTCGGTTGCCGATGATCTTGGTAGCGGCAATGGTGACTAATTCTGCCTGATTGGGGTCGAGGCTGGTGGTTTCACAATCGAGAGATACGTATTCGTGATTAGCAGGCGCAGTAAACAGAGGCTGATAAGTAGAGCCTTTGAGTTTATGATGCCAGTAATAACGAACCAGTCTATTCATCGTTCAATCGCCTAATCCCGTATCTGATAGTGGTAGCCAAGCCATTGCTTGAATTTTTTGACCACATGCAAGCTATGGCGAAGTAAGTCTCTGTCTGCTCGCTCCATCAATTTGACGTTAATCTTGTTGCTGCTGTGCTGTTGAGAAAGCCTTTGGGCTAAGCGCCACTTAAAGAATTGCTTGAGTGCTTCACTGAGATTATCGGCAGTACTTTGCTCAAGCACTTTCTTGCTAACCAGTTGTTCAATGCGTTCGAAGGTATTGTTTACCGTGACACCATGCTCAAGACAGAGTGCCCTCACACCATGCACGATAGGGAAAATACCGCCTTGTTTGATATCGAGCCCTGACTTGGATTGTTTAACATTGCCAAACAGGGTGAGGGGTACTGAGAAGTTCAGAGCCGGTCGGCAGAATTCAGTCAGAATCAATTCTTGTCCGAGCATCAAATCACTTAGGTGCTGCTTTACGGGTTTTAATAACTCTCTATTACCCGCAACGGCGTGTGCATCCGCCATGATCGCGATATCCATCACGGTATCTGGCGTGGCTTTTTTTACCCAACGGGTGAGGGTTTGTTTCCACTCTTGTTCTGAATGCACCCATTTGGGGTTGTTGACCATCACGTTGCCGGGGCAGAGTGGATAGCCCAATTGCTGCAATGTGTGAGTGAGGTCGTTCATAGCACTCTGGCATTGATGCCACTCTAAACCATCTTGAATAATCAGCGCGTTGTCTTGATCGGTTTTGAGAATTTGTTCTCCACGGCCTTCGGAACCCAACACGATGAGGCAGCAATGATTATGCAGTGCGGGTGGGATCACCAACTCAAACGCTTTCTCTATTATCTGTTCATTAACGGCTGAAATTAGCTCCATGATGAAGCGCGTGCGAATGCCGTTATTGAGTAGGCTTTCGACCAGTTGACGTTGTTTGTTGGAGGCTAATGCGAGCTCTTCAATGCTGGTGGATCGCGCAATACGCAAAGTGAGCACGTGAGAGTGAGTGGAGAATGCACTGAGGATTTGTGTCATATCCACCATGCCGACAGCATTTAGACCGTCACAAACCATCAACCTTTTTACCCGGTTTCTGGTCATGGTAATCATGGCATTAAATAAGAAATCCCCTTGGTTTACGTGCATCACTGGAAATGTTGCAATCTCGCCAACGGGCGCGTCCTGTGGGAAGTTATCGAGCATTACAGCGTGCAATAAATTGGTTCGTGTGACGATCCCATACGGTAAGGAGCCTGAACCAAAATCTTTTATGCCTTTGTTGTCTAAATGCACCAGCGCCGAGTCTAAGCCTTGCTCTTTTAGGATTTGAGTTACTTGGTTGATGGGTTGCCCTGGCTCAAGAATCAGTGGTGGGTGATAGATAGAGTCATCCACTTTGGTCAATATAAACTCGGCAAGGTTTTGTTGCTGCTGAGCGGCCTCAATCAGAGCTTTCCGTGTCGACAGGTTACTATCAAAGTAGGCGGCAAATTGACCATTGGCGTGATAAAGATCGAGAAAAATATCGGTAGGCAGTAGGTAGCTTAAGGTGTCTTCGAGTGCGATATATTGATGTTTGGTGTGAGGTTCAAACTGGCTGCGCACATCAAAAATATCGTCATTGGCGTAATGTGCGTAAATCTCACCATCACTGCTCGCGCGCTCTTCAACGGCTCCTTTGATCAGGATATGCAGGTGTCTGCTCGGCCTATCTGCTTCCAGTATCACTTCTTGAGAGCGGTAATACACCACGTCTAATGAAGAGCGAAGCTTCAATTGTTCCGTATCGGACAGGCTATCGAAGGGTGGGTGCTGCATATTAAATTTTTCAGGCATAAGCATCACAAGAAGTGGGAGTCTTTAATCAGTCTGACAAAATACCAGCGAAGCTCCAGACGACTTTAGTCTAAATGCAGACTAGATATCGATGAACGTGATATAGCTTGGTGATAAGTGATAAGTGATAAGTGATATCTAGGCTAATTAAATATAGGAATGCTATCCCAGTAATAATTCCCTTTTTCATCCTACTCTAGATAGGCATAATTGGAGCCGCCTTTTTCCGCACACTTTATAGGTTATTTATGTTTAGCCCCTCTCCTTACGGATGGATATCTCAGTATTTTCTTGGTTTCTTTTTTGCGTATGGTGTGTACTTGCCATTTTGGGCGTTGTGGTTTGAAGACCAAGGCGTTTCTGCAGGAGACATCGGTGTATTGATTGGTATTGGTTTTGCGACTCGCTGTGTTGCTAACCTTGTGATTACGCCGCGCATCCATAACGTAGAGAATCTTTTGCCCGCTCTGCGCTGGTTGAGCTTCGCCTCATTGTTATTTGTTGGCTTCCACTTCTTCACTGGAGGCAGTTTTCTATTGATGCTGTTGGCAACAGTACTGTTTAACCTCTGTTGTGGGCCGGTTATCCCTCTTTCTGACGCAATGGCTAACCATTACAGTCGTCTTAAGATGCTTGACTATGGACGCACTCGTTTATGGGGTTCGATTGCTTTTATTGCAGGTTCAACCGTGGTGGGTTATTTAGTCGCACAGTTCGGCACTGATATGATTTTGTATACAGCGCTTGCTGGTGTGCTGTTGTCGTTAATGTTAGCGATGAGAAACCCTAACGTGATGCCAGTAACGCAATCTGAGAAACAAGCAGTGCGACCAAAATTAGGTGAGTTACTGCGTGAGTCGTCTGTGGTTAAATTTTTGGCCTTGATGGCGTTGCTGCAAGGTAGCCATGCGGCTTACTACAGTTTTAGTGCGATTTACTGGAAAGAAGCAGGTCACTCAGAAGCGATTATTGGTTATTTATGGAGCCTAGGTGTTGTTGCTGAGGTGGCTGTGTTTGCTCTCAGTAAGCGCTTATTCTCTGGCTGGTCAATGCGTACTCTATTCGTGGTAGCTGCAATCGGTGTGATGGCTCGTTGGGGGATTACCGCATCAACAACGGCGATTTTCGCCTTGGTTATGGTGCAAATGCTGCATGGTGTGACGTTTGCTATGGCGCACATCGCAGCCATTCAATACATTCAATCAGAAGAACAGAATAAAATGGTCGCGCTGCAAGCTCTGTATAACGCGATCCCATTGGGGGCTGTTATCGCACTAATGACGACCTTAAGTGGTTGGGGCTATGAGCTTTGGGGGGCAAACATCTTCTGGGGTATGGCCGCGATGGGGGCTCTTGCTCTGTTCATTAAGTTGGACGAGAGAAGTTCAGTGGTTGAGATTAATCAATCAGGTTCGGAACAATTAGAATCTAACAGCAAATGCTGATAATTAGAGTCTGAAGCACAGAATTTAAGCGATTCGATTGAGTTAATGACCCATCCTTAGTTAAATGAAACCTCTCCCTTATGGAGAGGTTTTTTTATGGATGAAAAAGGGTTTTTAATGCAAGGATGGATAGTAATTCCAGTCTCTTTAGCCTATTTGGGCGTGTTATTTCTGATCGCTTGGTATGGAGACAGGCAGGTTCGTTGGCTATCGCGTTGGCGCCCATGGATCTATAGTCTTTCGATTGCAGTGTATTGTACCTCTTGGACTTTCTATGGAACGGTCGGACAGGCGAGCAATAACCCATGGTCCTTTTTACCCATCTACCTCGCCCCCATTCTGGTCTTTACACTCGGGTGGCGGATCTTGGCGCGGTTGATCCTGATTGCAAAGCGTGAACACATCACTTCAATTGCCGATTTTATCGCGGCTCGTTATGGAAAATCTCAGGGCTTGGCTGTTGCCGTCACCGTGATTGCCGTGGTCGGTATTCTTCCTTATATCGCGCTACAGCTGCGTGGTATTACGATGGGGCTAGATATTGTTGCGCCAAACCTAGCGTCTGATTTCGGCTATCAGGATTATCACGTGTCTTGGTTTGTGGTCGGTGCTTTGGCCATTTTTACCATGCTGTTTGGTACTCGGCATATCGATAACACAGAGCATCACCGTGGCATGATGATGGCGGTGGCGTTTGAGTCAATTGTTAAGCTAGCGGCATTCCTGATTGTTGGCCTGTTTATTATCTACCTGGCGATGAGCAGTGACAAAATTGACTTGTTTGATGTGGCGGCTTCCACCTACGAATCGCCTAATATTCCGACCTTAATTATTCATACCGTTTTGACCATGTTGGCGATTGTCTGTCTGCCGCGCCAATTTCACACCATGGTGGTTGAGAACGAACGTCCTCAAGACTTGCATACCGCTCGCTGGTTGTTTCCACTTTATCTGATTTTAATGGGCCTGTTTGTGCTGCCAATTGCTTGGGCAGGACAGGGGCTGCTTACTGATATGCCAGCTGATACTTACGTGATCAGTGTACCAATGGCTGAAGGTGCGAATCATATTGCTTTGTTAGCTTTCCTCGGAGGTACTTCGGCGGCGAGTGGAATGGTGATTGTCTCGACCATCGCATTAGCGATAATGGTATCGAATGATTTAGTGATGCCATTGCTGCTGCGCCGTATGCGTCTAACTCAAAGAACCCATCGACATTTTTCTGGCATGTTGCTGGTGATTCGACGCGGGTTGATTTTACTGCTGTTACTGGGTGCTTGGCTGTTCTATCAAGCGCTCGATACCATTCATTCACTGTCGGCGATTGGCTTTCTTTCTTTTGCGGCGATTGCTCAATTCGCGCCAGCACTTATTGGTGGTTTGTACTGGCGTCCAGGCAACCGGAAGGGGGTTTATGTCGGCTTAATGGTGGGCTCGTTGATTTGGCTGATCACCCTGATGAGCCAAACCAGTATGCTGGCAGGCAATAGTGAAAGTAACCTTTTACTGTGGATTATCACGCCACCAGAGTTGCTCAACAGTTGGGAGATCAGCAGTTCAAACTGGGGGATTGTGCTGAGTATTTTGCTGAATACTTTGTGTTATGCCGTGGTTTCTATGATGACCAGACCAAGCCTAAGTGAGCGTTTACAATCGGCTGCTTTTATTGGCACACCATTACCAGAAAATGAGAATATCAGCCTCTATCAGAGCCGTGTGACGGTCGCTGAATTAGAGATGCTGGCGTCTCGTTTTGTGGGGCGTAAGCGTGCGAAAAGTGCCTTGCAGAGTTATTGGCAACAGCACGGTCAGCCGCTACTTCCTAACCAACAAGCGCCCGCAAGCCTGATTCGACATGCAGAACGTGTGCTCGCTGGTGTATTCGGTGCATCTTCAGCTAAGTTAGTACTTACTTCGGCCTTGCAGGGCAGAAATATGCAGCTTGAGGAAGTTGCGACCATCGTTGATGAAGCCTCTGAACTGTACGATTTCAGCCGTGGTTTACTGCAAGGTGCGATTGAACATATTGGCCAAGGCATTGCAGTAATTGACAAACAGATGAGGCTGGTGGCGTGGAATCAACGTTATCTTGAGCTGTTTGAATTCCCTGCTGGCTTAATTCAGGTGGGTCGACCCATTTCAGATGTAATTCGTCACAATGCTGAGCAAGGTTTATGTGGCCCAGGCGACCCCGAAGATCACGTTCGACGCCGTGTTTATCACCTTGAGCAAGGCACGCGACACACCTCATCTCGTATTCGTCCGGATGGTCGAGTGATTGAGGTGCAAGGTAACCCAATGCCTAGTGGTGGCTTCGTCATGAGCTTTACCGACATCACGGTTTTCAGACAAGCAGAGCAAGCGCTAAAAGATGCTAATGAAAGCTTGGAATCGAGAGTCCATGAACGAACTCAAGAGCTCGAGAAGCTTAACCATCGTTTGGTAAAGGCGACGCAAATATCTGACCAAGAATCACAATCTAAGAGTCGTTTTCTTGCGGCTGTTAGTCACGATTTGATGCAGCCATTAAATGCTGCTCGCTTGTTTGCTTCTTCGCTATCTGAGGTCGCAAAAGAACAAGAGGAGAAGCAGCTTTCTTCTCATATCGAAAGTGCGTTGGGTGCGGCTGAAGATCTGATTGGCGACTTACTGGATATTTCGCGATTGGAGTCAGGAAAATTAGAAACCAACGTTCATGCGATTGCCGTGCATGATGTACTGACCAATTTGAATGCGGAATTTAGCGCTTTAGCGACACAGCAAAAAATACAGTTTCAGATGATTCCATCGTCACTGTTTATTCATTCTGACCCTAAGTTATTAAGACGAGTGATTCAGAACTTTTTAACGAATGCGTTTCGCTATAACCCTGAAGGAAAAGTGGTACTCGGTGCGAGACGAGTCAATGGTCAGGTACGAATTGATGTGTGGGATAACGGAACCGGTATCGATGAAGACAAGCAACAAGAGATCTTCGAAGAGTTTACGCGTGGCAGCCAAGTTCGTGCCGATCAAGGGTTGGGATTAGGGTTGGCTATCTCGAAAGGGATTGCTCATGTGCTTGGTCATCAAATATCGATGCGTTCATGGCCGGGAGAAGGCAGCGTCTTTTCCATCACCTTAGCGAGAGCAGAGCAGGTGGCTCCGGTTGTACAAGCTTCGACGCCAATGGCGACAAGCGACATCGAGCACCTGAAAATACTGTGTGTCGACAATGAGCGAGAAATTTTGGTCGGTATGGAGAACTTGATAGGACGCTGGGGTTGTGAGGTTAAGACCGCCGTCGACTTAGTCGAAAGTTTGAAGTGTCTCGATGATGATTGGCAGCCGGATGTGATTTTCTCTGATTACCGTTTAGATAATGGCAGAACGGGGCTCGAAGTATTGCAGCAGTGTCGTTTACGCCTTGGAGATTCTTTTGAAGGGGTCATTATCAGTGCAGATAGAACCGATGACATGTTGGCAGCAATAAAAGCCAATAGCTTCAGCTTTATCGCTAAACCCGTCAAGCCGCTAAAACTCAGAGCGGTTCTAAATCGGGTGAGCTAGTTAAGAGTCATCAGCTTGAATTCCTAATTAATGAACGGATGTAAGAGGGCCTCGAATGAGGCCCTTTTTTGTGTTTCTATAGTTCTATTCTGGCTTAGCGTAGTCTCGGGCTAACCCGCAATCCCACCTTGAGTTAGAGCGGTTGGGTTAAGCAACTTGCTGAGCTCTTCTCGGCTGAGATCCGTTTCTCTTTCGGCAACATCCAGAATTGGTAAGCCCTCTTTGTAGGCTTTCTTGGCGATGTCCGCTGCTTTTAGGTAGCCAATCACAGGGTTAAGTGCGGTCACCAGAATTGGATTCTTTGACAGTGCCAAATCGAGGTTGTCTTGGCGTACCGTGAAGGTAGAAATCGCTTTATCAGCCAGTGCGACTGAACTGTTTGCTAACAACTCTATGCTTTCTAATACGTTATGAGCAATAACGGGCAGCATCACATTCAATTGGAAGTTACCCGATTGGCCTGCAATCGTAATGGTGGTGTCATTACCTATTACTTGAGCCGCCGCCATGGCTGCAGCTTCTGGAATTACAGGGTTTACCTTGCCAGGCATGATAGATGAACCCGGCTGTAGAGCCTGCAACTCAATTTCCCCTAAGCCAGCCAGTGGGCCTGAGTTCATCCAGCGAAGATCGTTTGAGATCTTCATGATCGCAACTGCTGCAGTTTTGAGCTGACCTGACAGCGCAACGATCGCGTCTTGGCTGCTGAGGTTAAAAAAGAAGTTTTCACTCGAGGTAAAACTGATCTTTGTCGATTGAGACAGGTTACTTGCAAACTTATCGGCAAAGCGTGGGTCGGCATTGATCCCCGTACCAACCGCTGTGCCACCTTGAGCAAGCGCCTTGACTGCTGGCAAGCTGCTTTCTATCGCTTGCTTGGCATGTTCAATCTGAAATTTCCAACCACCAAGCTCTTGAGCAAAGGTAATCGGCATTGCATCCATTAGATGGGTACGGCCAGTTTTGACTACCTCAGCAAGTTCATGCTGTTTTACGGTAAGTGCCGCAGAAAGGTGGGTAAGTGCAGGCAGTAGCTTATTTTCTGCCATCAAAGCGACACTGACTTGAATTGCTGTTGGCACGACATCGTTACTGCTTTGCCCCATGTTTACGTGATCATTCGGGTTCACGTCTCCTTGCAGGCTTCTTGAAGCGAGTGTCGCAATCACTTCGTTAGCATTCATGTTAGAGCTGGTGCCAGAGCCCGTCTGATAGACATCAATAGGGAATTGCTCGAGGTGTTTACCATCGATGATCTCTTGGCTGGCTTCGGCTATCGCGTTGGCAATATCACCTTCCAGTAAACCTAGCTGAGCATTAGTATCGGCGGCGGCCAGCTTAATTAACGCCAGTGCTTGAATGAAGCTGGTTGGCATCTTGTGTGAACTAAACGCGAAGTTATCAGCGGCACGTTGAGTTTGAGCTTGGTATAGCGCATCGGCAGGAACTTTCACTTCGCCCATGCTGTCTTTTTCTATCCGAAATTGTAGGGTCATCTTCTATCCTTGTTAGCCAAGTGGGGCTTGGACTTGTTGTAGTGTTTGGCTGAGATTCAAAAAACGCGCTTGGCCTTGAGGCTGCTGGCAGTAGTGGCGTTTCAAATAAAATAGTGGTGAGTGAATAGAGTCTAGGCAGATATGACGAAAGGCGAAACTGCGTTCTGGAGACTCAATCGCTTCTATCAAATGGAAGAAAACTTGGCGCAGGTACAGCTCGCACAACAAGATGTTTTCTTGGGCGGCATGCTTTTCATAGTAAGCGGAAAGCGTTAGTGCACACTCGATGTAGTCTCGAATCACAAACGGCTCATGGCCTTGAACTTGCTCTAATGAAGCAAAGCGATCTTGTGCTTTGTAAAACCTCGAATAGAGACTCTGCTGTTCTTTCATCATTATTTGCATCTCTTTAATAGATGTTAATGATAATTATTATCAAATGGGGTTTTAAAAACAACCCTTTGTTTATCTTTTTATAAAATGGAGGGGAAAAGAAAAAGCCGATACATGACGTATCGGCTTTCTTGAGTCAGTACCTAATCCCTACAATGTAAGTACTGATTCTTTTTTGCTAAACATCTTTGTTTCGTGGTAGTGCTTAGTGGTCGTGAGCTTCACCAGCACCTTTCGGGTAACGAATGTTCTCAACCATCTCTTGTACATCTTCAGGAACTTCCGCGGTCACTTTGTTCACTGCAATTGATACTACAAAGTTTAGACACATACCTAGCGTACCGATGCCTTCTGGGCTGATACCAAACCACCAATTTTCCGGTGTGCTTGCTGCTGGGTTAATGAACTTGAAGTAGATGATGTAGCTTGCTGTGAAGGCAATACCTGACAACATACCTGCAATAGCGCCTTCCTTGTTCATCTTCTTGTAGAAGATACCTAGGATGATGGCAGGGAAGAAGGATGCTGCGGCTAAGCCGAAGGCAAACGCTACTACCTGTGCTACAAAGCCTGGTGGGTTAATACCCAAGTAACCTGCACCTACAATCGCGATCATGGCAGCTAAACGAGCGGCTAACAGCTCCTGCTTATCGGTCATGTTTGGTCTGAAGCCTTTCTTCAACAAGTCATGTGAAATCGACGTTGAGATTACCAATAGTAGACCCGCGGCTGTTGATAGTGCGGCTGCTAGGCCACCGGCTGCAAGTAGTGCTACAACCCAGTTTGGTAGTTTTGCTAGCTCTGGAGAAGCCAGTACGATGATGTCACGGTTAATCTTCATCTCGTTGCGTTCATCGCCCGAGTAGAACATTTTGCCATCGCCGTTCTTATCTTCCCAACCTACTAGGCCAGTGCTTTCCCAGTTTTTATACCAGCTTGGTGCGTCTACTGCTGCGACACCTTGCATGTCTGGGCCGTTAATCGTTTCAATCATGTTTACACGAGCGAACGCTGCAACGCCGGGTGCTGTTGTGTATAGCAATGAGATGAACAGTAGTGCCCAACCCGCTGAGATACGAGCATCACGTACTTTTGGTACCGTGAAGAAACGAATGATTACGTGTGGAAGACCCGCAGTACCGACCATTAGAGCTGCACAGATGAAGAATACATCCACCATGCTCTTGTTACCTTCGGTATAGGCGGTAAATCCGAGCTCTTCGGTTAGGCCATCCAGTTTATCAAGAAGATAAACATCCGTGCCAGATAGCGTTGAACCCATACCAACTTGTGGAAGTGGGTTACCTGTCATCATGATTGAGGTAAAGATTGCTGGAACAAGGAAGGCGAAAATGAGGACACAGAATTGAGCTACCTGCGTATAAGTGATGCCTTTCATGCCACCAAGCACTGCGTAGAAGAACACAATACCCATACCAATGATGATGCCTAGGTTAATATCAACTTCTAGGAAACGAGAGAATACAACGCCAACACCACGCATCTGGCCCGCAACGTACGTAAATGATACGAAGATTGCACAGAATACCGCTACCATACGTGCTGTTTTCGAGTAGTAACGTTCACCGATGAAATCAGGAACCGTAAACTGACCGAACTTACGTAGGTAAGGTGCTAAACATAGCGCAAGTAGTACATAACCACCTGTCCAACCCATGAGGTAAACCGCACCGTCGTAACCAACGAATGAGATGATACCTGCCATTGAGATGAATGATGCTGCCGACATCCAGTCAGCGGCTGTTGCCATGCCGTTTGCTACTGGGTGTACGCCGCCGCCAGCAACGTAGAATTCACTCGTTGTTCCAGCGCGAGCCCAGATTGCGATGCCGATATAGACTGCGAAAGTAATACCGACGAGAATAAACGTCCAAGTTTGAATATCCATGTTCTAGCCTCTAGTCTTCCTGTACGTTGTATTTTTTGTCCAGCTTATTCATGCGAACAACGTAAATAAATATCAACGCCACGAAGGTATAAATTGAACCTTGTTGAGCGAACCAAAAACCTAGCTTAAACCCGCCAAATTGAATGGTATTTAGGACATCCACAAATAAGATGCCAGCGCCATAAGACACCACAAACCAGACAGCGAGTAGTGTTCCCATTATTCCCAAGTTTTCCTTCCAGTAGGCTTGAGCATGTTCCGTAGATTCGAACGCCATTGCCTTCTCCTTTAATTCCGTTTTCGTAGAAACCGTTTTGTGAAACCGTTTTTGTAAAATAGCGTGTTAACGTAATGTTACGATTTAGAATGTAGCAAGGATAAGTCAAGGGATCTGTGCAACTTTAGTCGGGACGCTATTAGCGCTAATGTCCTGAAATATGGGAGCTAGGAGACAGAACCATAGAAAAACGTGATGTTGCAATGATGTTAAATTAGCCAAAGGTCTAACAAAAAGGGATGAATTAGAGTGCGAGTCATAAAATTTAACAACTAAATGACTGAGAAACGGTATTTAGTCCTGCCTATGACACGAAGCGAAACATAAGTTTGTTATAGTAACTACGGTACTTTCACCGGTCGTGACTTGCTCAACGGCAGAAGATCAACAAGCTAGTGGCAAAAGATCAACAGGCTTAAGGCTCGAGTTTTATTCTTTGGGGGGACGAATTGGACGCAATAACCATTAACCACTTATTTTTAACTGGTGCGGTGCTCATCGCCATCAGTGTGCTTTTTTCGCAAGTGTCCTCTCGCTTGGGCGTTCCGATTCTTTTGATCTTCCTTTTCGTTGGCATGTTAGCCGGTGAAGATGGACCCGGTGGCATTAATTTTGATGATTACTCACTGACTTATTTGGTGAGTAACCTCGCGCTTGCCGTGATCCTGCTTGATGGCGGTATGCGAACCAAGGTCGCAAGCTTCAAGGTTGCGTTTTGGCCATCGCTCTCGCTGGCGACGATAGGTGTCGCGTGTACTGCAACCCTAACGGGCTTAATGGCGGCTTGGCTGTTCGATCTGTCATTGATGCAGGGTATCTTAGTCGGTGCCATTGTAGGCTCAACCGATGCAGCTGCGGTATTTTCTTTGTTGAAAGGGCAGAGCCTCAATGAACGTGTTGGTTCAACCCTAGAGATCGAATCCGGTACCAATGACCCAATGGCTGTTTTCCTGACTGTGACTTTAATTGCGCTACTGGGTACCCCAGATGCCGAGATGGGAATGAACTTCCTACTCAAAAGCTTCGCGATGCAGTTTGGTATCGGCACCCTTGTTGGTATCGGTGGCGGTTGGGTTTTATGGAGTCTAATTAACCGAGTACAGCTGGCCGATGGCCTTTACTCGATTCTGGTGCTCAGCGGGGGCGTGGCTCTGTTTGCGTTCTCTAACATGCTTGGTGGTAGTGGCATCTTATCGATTTACCTAGTCGGTCTGTTCATTGGTAATCGTCCAACTCGCTCTCGACACTCTATCCTTAATGTTCTTGATGGCATGACGTGGCTAAGCCAGATCGTGATGTTCTTGGTGCTGGGGCTATTGGTTACACCATCGACATTGATGGACATTGCACTTCCTGCGTTAGCATTGGCTTTCGGTATGATCTTGTTTGCTCGCCCGTTGTCTGTTTGGTTGGGTTTACTGCCGTTCAGAAGCTTTACCACCAAAGAACGTTGGTTTGTTTCTTGGGTAGGTTTACGTGGCGCTGTGCCGATCATTTTGGCGGTGTTCCCGATGATGGCTGGCCTGCCCAATGCTCAGCTTTACTTTAATATCGCCTTCTTCGTGGTTATGGTTTCGCTGATTGTTCAGGGAGGTAGCTTGATGAAAGTTGCGAGGTTGGCTCAGGTGACCTTACCACCGACACCAACACCGATTTCTCGTACCGGCATGGAGATTTATCCGACCAGTGAGTGGGAGATGTTTGTCTACAAGCTGAAAGAGGAAAAGTGGTGTGTTGGTGAACCGCTTAAGCGTTTGTCTATGCCTGAAGGGACACGAATTACGGCACTGTTTAGAAAAGATGCTTTGCTTCACCCATCGGGTAGCACCGTGTTAGAGGCGAACGATATTCTCTGTGTGCTTGGCCAAGATAAAGACCTAGATAGTTTAAGTGCGCTATTCAGTGAGGCTCCTCTAGCTGAAGAGGCCGCTCGATTCTTTGGTGATTTCTTCTTGGATGTTGAACTATCGGTTGCAGCGGTCAGTGATTGTTATGGTATTGAACAGGGCTCGGAAGAAGAGCGAGAAATGACGCTAAAACAATTGGCTGAGCGAGAGCTTGGTGTACACCCTGTATTAGGTGATAGCTTTATGTGGCATGACATTACTTGGGTGGTTGCAGAGATAGATGATCATAAAGTCGTCAGGTTGGGTTTATGTTTACCAAAGACGACTTTAGAAGAGGATATAAGTGAAGTTTAGTTGTGGACTTCTTGTAGCAAGATAACCGCCTGAGTTCGGTTTTTCACATCTAATTTACGGAAGATGGCTGTCATATGTGCTTTGATAGTCGCTTCCGAAACATTCAATTCATACGCGATTTGCTTGTTCAGCAAGCCGTCTGAAAGCATCCCTAGCACCTTGTATTGCTGAGGTGTCAGTGTGGAAAGCTTTTCCGCAAGGTCGCTACAGGCTGCATTATTGGTGATAAGCCCTTCAGGAAAGAACGGGTCGCCATTCAGCACTTGATTCAGTGCACTGACCAATTCACGCATATCACTCGACTTAGGAATGAAGCCAAAGGCACCGTGGCTCTTCACTTGAGTGACAACGCTAGCATCCTCGCTGGCTGAGATCACCACAATTGGTAAATCTGGATATTCAGCACGTAGTTGAATTAAGCCCGACATCCCGTTTGCTCCCGGCATTTTAAGGTCGAGAAGTAACAGATCCGGTTCATCTTCTTTTTTTAGTAGAGTCAGTAAGGCATCGAGAGAATCAGCCTCAAGCAGGTTCGCACCGCTGATAGCCATATGAACTGACTGAAACAGGGCGTTGCGAAAGAGAGGGTGGTCATCAGCAATGATGATGGTATAGGTCGAGTCCATGACGTTCATACTTTTAACAATTTAGTTAATATTTATTATCATCCTGATTGAGTATGTGGACAATATTTATGCCTTAAAAGTCTGAACCATATCGACTTTTATCCCCAGAATAAGAAAGCGTTACTCTGAATAGCAAAAAAGCCGCACTGCCATCTCGTTACTGAGGGGCGGTGCGGCTTTCGTTTAGGCGGATATTCCGGTGAATATTGCCGTTATAGCTGGTGGTTTTGCATATGTTTCAAGAATACGTCGGCAGGCATAAAGCCCGTCACACGAGCATTTGGAACATGGTTACCCTCGCCATCCCAGAACTCAATTGTTGGTAAGCCGAGTACCTGTAATTGTTTAAGCAGTTCAATATCTTGAGGCATGTTTCTCGTTACGTCAGCCTGAAGCAGGACGAAATCAGAAAGCTTGTTCTCAACATCGGCTTGGTGGAAGGTGTACTTCTCAAACTCTTTACATGCCACACACCAATCGGCGTAGAAATCGAGCATCACTGGTTTGCCGAGTTTCTTGGCTTCGATGAGCTGGATTTCTAACTCTTCAACCGTGTTGACGCGGGCAAATTGGATTTGTTGCTCAACCACAACGCTCTTTTCTGCGAACCAGTAATTTAGCGCAGGTTGAGCTGATGCGAACAGGCCAAGCATCGCGATGATACCTACAGCGCTCTGTTTCCAACCACCGAATGGCAGTGCATTCTTGTTGTGGTAAAGCCAACCAAAGGCGATGAACCCAAGACCAGACCAAAGTACCGTTGCCCACAATTCAGGAATAATTCGCTCTAGCAGGAAGATAGGCGCTGCCAGCAAGATAAAGCCGAATACGATCTTCACCTTGTCCATCCAGCTACCTGCTTTTGGTAGTAGCTTATTACCAAACACCGCAACCAAAATCAGCGGAATACCCATACCCATTGCTAACGCATACAGAGCGATCGCTCCGGTTAATAGGTCGCCACTTTGAGCCACATACAATAACGCACCTGACAGTGGCGCTGTGGTACAAGGTGAGCACACCAAGCCAGAGATAGCGCCCATTGCGAACACGCCCAAGGTATTGCCGCCTTGCTGTTTGTTACTTTGATTGTTAAGCCAAGTTTGGATACTGCTTGGAAGTTGCAGGTTATAAACGCCAAACATCGACATGGCTAATGCCACGAATAGAACGCTCAACGCAATTAATACATAAGGGTGTTGCATCGCAGCTTGGAACTGCATGCCTGCTGAAGCAACCACTAAACCCAATAAGGTGTAGGTCAGCGCCATGCCTTGCACGTAGATGAAGGACAGCATCAGCGCACGACCTTGGCTGAGCTTGCCGCCACCTAGCACAATACCCGTTAGAATCGGATACATAGGCAGAACACACGGCGTAAAGGCTAAGCCAACACCGAGTGCGAGGAATAATAATGGCGTCCACCAACTGTCACCCAGCTTATCGGCTAAGCCTGCTTCTTTTGAAACGGGAGCATTGGTTTGTTGAGTGGTATTGCTTGCTGCGTCAGCGGTAGGAGAAGAGGCTTGTACTGAATTGTCAGCTTCACCAGCTGCATCAGAAGAACCTTGTAAAGCACCACTGTTTTGCTCATCACTGCTTTTCATATCCCCAGAACTCGTCGCAGTAAACGGTTCAATGTCGATTACTCGGATCTCTGGTGGGTAACAGAAACCAGCATCTGCACAGCCTTGATACTTAACGATCAGCTGTGAGCCATCTTGGTAACTCTGTAGAGGAACTTGCACGAATAACGGCTGAGTATAGATGCTCACCTCACCGAAGAATTCATCTTGGTGTGGTTGGCCATTTTCCATTTCAACATTGCCGATAGTGAGATTTTGTCCAGTGAACGAGAGGCTATGTTGATAGAGGTAGTAGCCCTCTTTTACTTGCCAGTCGAGAAGGACCTTGCCGTCTTGCTGGTAGTAATTGAAAGGGAAAGCTTGGTCTACAGGGACAAAACCGTTGTTATTGCCTCCGAAGCTTGGCTCGGCGTTGTCGTTTCCAAAAAGCGCCCACGCAGGCTGGGTGAACAGGGAAACACACACAAAAAGTAATGTGGCAAGTCGTCGCATACTATTTAGTCATCAAAATGGAGTTGAAGGTATCTTAACTCAATCAGACCGTAATAGTTTGTGATTAGTTTCATCGGTAGACAAATATCCCCTAAGGCGGGTGGGCTATTTTCTGGGGCAGCCGAGAGAGTGTCAGTCGCTCAACATGAGTTGTCAGCTTTTGCCAATAAGACATTTAAGCCACTCCTAAGCGTGCTCTTACTACTTGTTCGCAAGCATCTATATTCGTGGTGTCTTTCGGAATAATTAACACAGTGTCATTGCCGCCAACCGTACCGATAATCTCGGTATGTGGGTCGATATCAACCAATCTTGCGACCAACTGTGCGCAACCAGGGTTTGTTTTTACGATCACCATTGCTTGGTTGTGAGTAATTAATTCGATTTGTGATGAGATTGACGCATCGACACGTACCGGTGCGCTTTCTACGGTGATGCAGTAAACCTTTTTGCCACAGGCGTTCTGGATTTTGACAACACCGAGTTGTGACAAAATACGAGACACAGTCGACTGGCTAATGCCTGTATAACCAATGTCGACGAGTTTCTCTCGCAGCTGGTTCTGGGTCGAGAAGCTTTGCTGTTGTAGTAAGCGTTTGCACGCTGCGGTCAGTGTTTTATCTTCAGCTGAATACAAGCAACCGTGCTCAGTGATTTGGTTCATGAACAACTCCTTAAGGTCAACGTGTTGATATCGCTTGTCCATAGCGCAGAACGCACTCCCAAAGCCGTAGAGTACGATTGTTAATTAGGGCTTACCGATGAATCCCGAAATAAATAGGAAGGGTATGCGTGATGTATGATCTTCTATTCATCCAGTCTACCACTAAAGAATAGTTATCTTTTTGAAGGTGATCACCAAACAAAATTCTGGTTATTTGCTTTTTTTGTGGAGTTTTATTCTTTAGGTAAGTGGATATTTATTCCGGGTTAGGAATAAATATCCATGTAGTTTGAGCGGTTTCTTTTACGAAGGTAAGAGCGCTAAGGGCTAGCGGATTTCACTCATGATCTCGCGGGAGAATACTTTTTCACAATAGTGACATTTTAGTTGGACGTTTTCGTGTTTTAGCTGCACTTTAAAGCTACTTTCAACGGGTTCACCGTGCGAAATACAGTTGCTATTCGGGCAAGAGTACACACTGTTGATTTGGTCTGGCAGTACTAATGTTAGCTTATTAACCACCTTGTACTCTTCAATCTGATTTACCGTCGCTTGCGGCGCATACAGAGCCAATTGGTTGGCTTGTTCCTTGGTCAGAAAGATGTTCTCAATCTTGATCAGATCTTTATGACCAAGCGCAGATGATGGCAGATTCAATCCCATGGTGATGCGTTGTTCTGTTTTGTGTAGCTTAAACAGTTTAAGGATTTTGATACCAAGATGAGCAGGGATGTGGTCAATCACGCTGCCGTTACGGATCGCTTCTACTTGTAGCTGAGTTTGTTTAACCATGACTGTTTCTCCTGCTTATAAAGTGTCGTTAAGAACTAGGGCCAATAGGGCTTCGCGAGCGTATACACCGTTTTCAGCTTGTTCAAAGTAATAAGCGTGTGGCGTTTTATCTACGTCGGTTGTGATTTCATCGACGCGTGGTAATGGGTGAAGCACCTTCATGTTCTGGCGTGCATCTTTCAAGGTATCGGCCGTTAGAATGTAAGCCGACTTCATGTGCGCGTATTCTGACGCATCAAAGCGCTCTTTCTGTACGCGAGTCATGTACAGGACGTCCAATTCAGGCACCACTTCTTCAATGCTGCTGTGGGTGCTGTATTGGATGCCCATCTCTTCCAATTCTTCACAGATGTAATCAGGCATCGCTAACACTTCTGGCGCGATAAAGAAGAAACGCACGTTATTGAATTTTGATAGTGCTTGCGTCAAAGAGTGTACGGTACGGCCATATTTTAGGTCGCCGACGAAAGCCACATTGAGGTTATCGAGCGTGCCTTGCGTTTCGTAAATCGAGAACAGATCCAATAAGGTTTGCGTTGGGTGTTGGTTTGCACCGTCGCCACCATTCACAATTGGCACACCGTTAGAAAATTCAGACGCTAAGCGCGCCGCGCCTTCTTGTGGGTGACGCATCACAAAGGCATCCACGTAAGATGAAATCACTTGAACGGAATCGGCAAGTGTTTCGCCTTTTTTCGCCAGCGATGTGTTGCCGCCATTATCAAAGCCGATGACTGTGCCGCCAAGGCGTTGAACTGCGGTTTCAAATGAGAGGCGAGTTCGAGTTGAAGGCTCAAAGAAGCAGCTCGCAACGACTTTATTTTTCAGCAGCTCAGGGTTTGGTTCTGCTTTGAGTCTTGCTGCAGTATCGACGATAAGCTCCAGTTCATCACGAGATAGCTCTGGAATGGAGATGATGTGCTTGTTAAATAACGAATGCGCCATAACGGGTCTTCCTTTTTCTATGCATACAGTCAAATTGCGGACAAAAAAAAGCCCCCTAAAAATAGGAGGCTTCGAAATGATCAATAGAGCAAAATAAAAATGACACCAACGCCGTTCTAAGGCGTATTGGCTGACAATCATGTGCGAAAAAATTGCGGTTCATTTTTTGCTCTCTTAAGACAAATTGCGGAGGATTATACTCAGATAAAAAGGCCATGCAATACTTTCTGTAAAGTATTCATTTAATGGATTTTTATGCGAGATTACGTCCATTTTGAACTCCCATTTAAGTCTTTGTTGGGGCTAAGACTTACAGGGTTTTCCAGGAAATTATCTCTTCAACCGCATGAAAAAAAATGCGAGTTTTATTCAAGGTCAAAATCCCAAGAACGCCACCCGCATTTCCCTGTCATTGCACTTAACTTATCAACGTATTTCGAACAAGTGAGTGCCTAGCTTCTTAATTTTTAACGTCTTAACTGTTTAGTTTCTTAGTTTCTTAGTTTCTTAGGTAATTAGCTGCCTAATGTCGCAACCATTACTGCTTTGATGGTGTGCATGCGGTTTTCTGCTTCATCGAACACGATAGAGTATTCAGACTCAACCACTTCATCCGTCACTTCTACGCCATCTTTAAGCTGCGGATATTCAGCAGCAAGCTGTTTGCCGACAGTTGTATCTTCGCCGTGGAAAGCAGGTAGGCAGTGCATGAATTTCACATGTGGGTTGCCTGTTGCTTTGATCATGTCCATGTTGACTTGGTAAGGCATCATTAGGTTGATACGCTCAGCCCATGCTTCTTTCGCTTCGCCCATTGATACCCAAACGTCGGTGTATAGGAAGTCACAACCTTGCACGCCTTCTTGAACATCTTCTGTTAGCGTGATTTTGCCGCCAGTGTGTTCTGCGATTTCACGACATTGAGCTAATAGCTCTTCTTCTGGCCAGAACTGCTTTGGAGCAACAAGGCGAATGTCCATGCCCATTTTCGCAGCGCCAACCATTAGAGAGTTACCCATGTTGTTGCGAGCATCACCTAGGTAAGCAAACTTGATTTCATGCAGTTGCTTGCCACGGCCGTATTCCGTCATAGTTAGGAAGTCAGCTAGGATTTGTGTTGGGTGGAATTCGTCAGTCAGGCCATTCCATACAGGAACGCCAGCGTAAGCGCCTAGCTCTTCAACGATCTCTTGACCGAAGCCGCGGTATTCAATGCCATCGTACATACGGCCTAGAACGCGAGCGGTGTCTTTCATTGATTCTTTGTGGCCAATTTGAGAGCCAGATGGGCCTAAGTAAGAAACTCGAGCACCTTGGTCGAATGCTGCTACTTCGAATGCACAGCGAGTACGAGTTGAGGTTTTTTCAAAGATAAGCGCAATGTTTTTGCCAGTCAGTGTTGGCTGTTCGTAACCGTTGTACTTCGCTTTTTTTAGCTCCATAGAAAGATCTAACAAGTGTTGAATTTCGCGTGGAGTGAAATCTAGTAGTTTTAGGAAGTTACGATTGCGTAGGTTAAAAGCCATGATGTATTCCTTCTTAGATTTAGGCGCTTCCTTGTTACAGGGAAATAAAATTCAAGAAAGCGCGATTCAATTTTTAGTTAAAGTTGTTCGGTTTTGTTTGTTTCGTTTAATCTGTTTTCGCAAGCTTTAAAAGCTCTCAAGGTTTAAGGCTCTCAAGATGATAAAGCTCGCTAGTGCATTAACCTTTGGTGATATTGGTGCCCGCTTGGCCTTGCAGGATTTGCAAACCATCTTCGAGTGCGCCGATACCCACTACTTTGCCGCCTTGCTGAATGAACTCGCACGATGCTTCGATTTTTGGCCCCATTGAGCCTGCATCAAATGTAAACTTCGCCAATTCACTTGGTGTAGTACTGCGCAGTGCGTGTTGAGTCGGTTTGCCCCAATCAAGATAAACAGCGTCAGCATCGGTCAGAATAAGTAGTGCATCCGCATCCAATTGTTTCGCCAAGAAAGCCGCTGACATGTCTTTGTCGATAACCGCTTCAACGCCGACTAATTTGCCATTTTCTTTTTTCACTGGGATGCCACCACCGCCAGTACAAATTACGAGGTGACCTGCATCGATAAGTTGAGTGATCGCTTCGTGTTCAACAATGCCAGTAGGGCGTGGGCTTGGCACTACTCGACGGAAATGTTGACCGTCTGGTTTTACGATCCAGTGGAATTTCTCCGCTAACTCACGCGCTTCTGCTTCTTCGTAGATCGGGCCAATTGGCTTAGTTGGATCTGCGAATGCAGGATCGTTTGGATCAACGGTCATTTGCGTCAACATGCATGAGATGTTGCGGTCAGGCAGGTAGTTTTTGAACTCTTGCATCAGCATGTAGCCGATCATGCCTTGAGTCTCACTGCCCAATACATCCAATGGATACGGGTTTACTTTTTTGTACTCCAAACCTTGCAGAGCAAGTAAGCCAACTTGTGGACCATTACCGTGCACTAGAACCACGTTGTACACTTTCGCGATTTCAGAGATGGTTTTAACAGCCGTTTCAATATTACGGCGTTGAACATCGGCTTCTAACGGCTCACCGCGACGAAGTAGGGCATTACCGCCGAGTGCAACAACAACAGTTTGCTTAGTCATAATTGTGTTCTCTCATTTTGGCCAAGTTGAGATTATTTAAGATCGTTCAACTTGGCCGTTTCGTCTTAGTGATTAGATACCATCACGCTCAATTGGGCAGCTCATGCAGCGTGCACCACCGCGACCGCGACCAAGTTCGTCTCCTGGAATCGGAAGAACCGTGATGCCTGCTTTGTCGTATTTTTCGTTGGTGTATGTGTTGCCTTCGTAGCCAATAACGACGCCAGGTTTAACCGTTAGAACGTTGTTTGCATCGTTCCACTGCTCACGTTCTGCATGGAAGTTGTCGCCACCCGTTGTGATTAGGTTTAGCTTGTCTACGCCAAGTGCTTTTTCGATAGCTGTTACGAAGTAGCCTTCTTCTTTCACTTTTACTGCGCCTGACTCATCGCCAGTTAGGTTCCAGCACTGCACGTCTTTACTTACCACTTCAGGGTAAACAGAGAACGTATCTTCGTTCATGTGAGTCATCACGGTGTCTAAGTGCATGCAAGAACGGTGTTTTGGTAGCTGCATTGCGATAACTTGTGTCGCTTGACCGTGTTTGAATAGGCTAGACGCTAAGTGTTCAACACCTTGTGCTGTTGTACGCTCAGACATACCGATAAGAACCGCGCCACGGCCGAGAACAAGAACGTCACCACCTTCGATTGTTGAGTTGTCGTAGTTGATGTTTTCTTCATCACCGAAGTATTTAATGAAGTCTTCGCCTGCGAATGTTGGGTGCCAGCGGTAAATAGCGCGAACGTGGTTTGTTTCACGTTGACGAGCAGGTTTCGCCATCGGGTTGATAGATACGCCACCGTATACCCAGCAAGATGTGTCACGAGTAAATAGGTGGTTTGGTAGAGGTTCGATAATGAAGTCAGTTGGTGCGTGCATGCCTTGCATCATTGAAGATGATTTCATTGGCATTTCAGCGTAAGACAGACCGCCCGTTAGGATTTTTGCTAGCTCTAAGTTTGGTAAGTCGCCCAAGTAGCAGCGCACATCATTGGCGAATGTTTTACCCAAACGGTAATCAGATACCTGGCAGCTTAGTAGCCAGTCTTTCGCTTCTGGCACTGCTAGTGTGTCTGCTAGTAGGTCAGTAAGAAGAAGAACTTCAACACCCTGATCACGTAGCGTTTTAGTAAATGCGTCATGCTCTTTACCTGCGCGCTCAACAGCCAGTACGTCATCAAATAGTAAATCGTGACAGTTAGAGGGTGTTAGGTGAGTCAGTGCGCGTCTTGGGCGGTGAACTAGAACGCGGCGCAATTGACCTATTTCAGAACCTACATAGAACTTACTCATGATCGTCTCTCTCTTATATATTTGAATTACTTTTATCGCTAAGAGTAATTATTTATTTTCAGTGGAGAATAATGAATTATTTTATTCATATCTCTTGTCTGGAATTAATATTACGCCTGCTAGTCAGGTATTCTTAGAGATCTATCACAAATCGTTTTTTATCCCGCAGCCCTTTAAAATTAAGGGTTTTAACAAACTTTATGCACTTTTAGCCATGACGATTACATTCTAAATAGTTAGCTGTTAGGGAACTTTATGCACGATTTTTTGATGAACCTTCCTAGAATCAAAATTGTTAGGGATTATATGCATAATAGTTTTATTGATAAGAATGTACTTAGCTTGGAAGTATGCAAAGTTTCTATTTAGATATTTAATTTTGGATGTGAAATTAATTATTTATTAACAAAATAAATGCGAATAAAGCTGTTGTGGTCACACTTTATAATTGGTTTTTTTAAGCCAGTTTTCTATAAAAATAGCTTTTGTTTCCCCTTTGGTTATTACAAGGTGAATAACTTTAAATATAATTAACGTTAATAAATGACTAAATATCTTTATAAACATAATGGAGAGGAATGGATTATTTTTTATTAGCCTTAACATCAATATTAAAACGTTGATTTACGCTTTGTCGAAGGTGTCCTTGGATTGTTTAAGGTTGGCTGATGAGGTTGGCTATAGAGAGGCTTAAAATAGAGTGTGTGCAGCTCGTGAGGTTGTTTTGGGGACTGGCTCTGAGGGAGATAGCAATAAAAAAGCCGCTAAGAAAGCGGCTTTGAACGAGAAGGTGGTGTGTAGGTTTTAGATAAGCGCACCAATACTTAGTACAACGATGCAGAACACCATCAAGATTCCGATTAATGGCATCACCCATTTAACCCAGCGCACGTAAGGGACACGAGCAATCGCCAAGCCGCCCATTACCACTGCAGAGGTTGGAGTGATTAAGTTGACCAAGCCAGATGCTGATTGGTAAGCGGTGATAACAAGGTCACGACCTACGCCAGCAAAATCGGCTAATGGCGCCATGATTGGCATAGTCAGCACTGCTAGACCAGAGGTCGAAGGTACTAAGAATGACAGTAGAATTTCTAAGAAGAACATCACGTTAATGAAGACAACTGAAGAAAGGCCAGTCACCATTTGTTCTGCTGAGAAAAGAATAGTGTCGGTGATCATACCGCGGTCCATTACGACTACGATACCACGTGCGATACCTATGATAAGCGCAACGCCTAGTAGGTCTCGAGCACCGTCAATGAAGCTAGTTGTGAACTCTTCCTCGCTCATGCGAGACACAATACCGACAATAATAGTCGCTGCTAAGAACATCGCGGAGATCTCTGCCATCCACCATCCAGCAACGGATACACCGTAAATCATCACAGCGAAAGAGCCACCAAAAATGGCTAGGATCAGTTTACGAGTCGCGGTGAACTCCAGTTTTTCACCACTTGCGTTGCCAAGGAAGTGCGCTTTGTTCTCTTCGTATTTGTCGTAAACAATCGATGTTGTTGGATCGGCTTGTACCATTCTTGCGTAGCGCATGACGTAGGCGACACAGATACCCCAACCAATAATCAGCATTCCAATACGCAGCGCTATACCGTCGGTAAATGGAATACCAGAGGCGTTGGCAGCAATAACGGTCGCGAATGGGTTAATGGTAGAGCCTAGCACCCCAATCCCTGCGCCAAGCAATACCGTCGCAGCCGCAACTAGAGGGTCAAAGCGAGCTGCCATCATTACTGGTACTAGTAATGTATAGAATGGCAGTGATTCTTCCGCCATGCCGTAGACAGTACCACCGGCGGCAAACAGTGCCATCAGTATTGGTATCATCAACTCTTCTCGCCCTTCTAAGCGGGCGGTAACGCGCTCGATACCAGCATCAATGGCACCTGTTTTGGTTACTAGTCCTAAGAAGCCACCAATGATTAAGATGAACAGCGAAACGTCGATAGCCGCTGCTTCATAGCTATTGTGGTCGTAGAAGCCATCAATAGGCGCTAGCAGTACATCAATCACGCCTTGAGGGTTACCTTCTACCGCTTGATAGGTTCCGGTTACGGGGACTTCTCGGCCTAGCTCTTCATTCATTGCACGGTCGTATTGGCCTGCTGGAACAATCCAGGTAAGCAGCGCGACGAACGCAATCAGAATAAATAGAATGGTGTAGGCAGAAGGAAATTTAAAGTTGGCAAAGAAGCCGCCCTTTTTTTTCTCGCTTGGTATCGTTTGAGTTGTCATGGCTATCTCCTTACATCATCTTAAATAGAAGTGATGTGAATTAGCGACTAATGATTTATAGATTGTAAATACACGGACGCTTATAAAGCACTCAACGATATAAAATTGCTGACTTTAAATTAAGGTTGTTTTTATATTTACCAATCCAAATGAAGTTAGATTTAATTTAGCTGCGGTTATTTTATTCCTTACGTCAGTATTTAAGTTTGGTGCTGTTCACAAAAATAATGGCTAATGAAAGGGCTGAAAAATGGCAGAAAATTGGCAAGGTTTTTTGGTTAGTTAGCTTGGATTAATATTCGATGGGGATGACGGTAAATCAAAGGGAGATTGACTGGGTAGGCATTCCTAATTAATGGCCTGAATAATCCTGGAATTTTATTCAAACTTTATTTTTAATTGGTTTTTGAATTTTATAACGGTTATTTGACGTGTATCAAATAACACATTGAGCAGAAAACAAAAAAGGAAGCCGAAGCTTCCTTTTTTAGTTTAGAACATTAGTGATTACTAGATGAATAGGCCGCCAAATGCGAAGCCGAGTGCAACCGCTGTACTGATTGTTACCACACCAGGAATGAAGAATGGGTGATTAAATACGTACTTACCAATACGCGTTGAGCCTGTGTCATCCATCTCAACCGCTGCCAGTAGCGTAGGGTAAGTTGGAAGTACGAACAGTGCACTTACTGCAGCAAAAGAAGCCACGGCTGTTAGTGGTGCTACGCCAATCGCTAGAGCTGCAGGCATTAGTGCAACTGTTGTTGCGCCTTGAGAGTAAAGCAGCATAGAAGCGAAGAACAAAACAAGAGCCAGCATCCATGGGTAGTCAGCCAGTAGAGCACCTGCTACGTCTTTGATCTCAGCAACGTGTGCGTTTACAAACGTTGAACCTAACCAAGCTACACCAAGTACACAAACACACGCTGTCATACCAGAGCGGAATGTTGGCGCTGAAGAAATCTTCGCAGCATCAATCTTAGTGAACATCACGATAGCCGCTGCTGCTGCTAGCATCACAGACATGATCGCTTCGTTACGACCAAGCGCTGGGTTTTCAATTAGGCCAACAGAGCTAGAGATAGCCGCTGCGTAGCAAACCACGAAACCAATCGCTGCTAGGAAGATGTACGTTGCTCTCTTCGCTGTTGGTAGAATTTCACGTTTCTCTTCTGTCGCCAGTTTGATTAGACCTTTCTCTAGACGTTCTTGGTAAACAGGATCGTCTTTCAGTTCGCTACCCATGTAGTTAGCAACAACCGCACCAACCATACAAGCGATGAAGGTTGTTGGGATACAAACCATCAATAGCGTTAGGTAATCAACACCAAAGGGTGCCAGCATTGCTGCGAAAGCGACAACGGCAGCCGAGATTGGCGAAGCTGTGATAGCAATTTGAGAGGCGACAACTGCGATAGACAGTGGACGAGAAGGACGAACACCTTGGCCTTTCGCTACTTCTGCGATTACAGGAAGCGTAGAGAATGCTGTGTGACCAGTACCGGCCATTAGTGTCATTACAAAGGTCACAATCGGCGCGTAAAAGGTGATGCGTTCAGGGTGTTTACGCAAAAAGTTTTCTGCAATTTGTACCAACCAGTCCATACCGCCCGCAACCTGCATAGCAGCAATTGCGGTGATAACCGACATGATGATCAAGATTACGTCGATCGGGATGAAAGACTGGCTTGTCGGAACGCCAAGAATCAGTGAAAGGGCAATAACACCAGCACCACCGGCAAAACCAATACCGATACCGCCAATTCTGGCCCCCAAAAAGATAAAGAGCAGGACGACAAATAGTTCTACTGCAATCATAAGTAACACCTCATTTTAGATTTTATTATGTGAACATTCGCCGCTGGAATGTTCACATAATAGTTCTATGGTTTAGATTCTATTTCGCAAAAGTGCAACCAATAGAAATCCACAAAATTAACATGGTTAACCGTATTGGAGCCTAAAAAAGGGCTCCCTTTGGAGCCCTTTTTCGCTAACGTTATTCGTAGCGTTTTGCTTTATACTGAGGATGCATCAAATTTTCAACAGAGAAAATGTCATCAAGTTCTTCTTCGGTTAATAACCCGCGCTCTAGAACCACATCACGAACACTTTTACCTGTTTCTGCACAGATCTTACCAACAACATCACCCTCGTGGTGGCCAATGTATGGGTTTAGGTAAGTGACGATACCGATAGAGTTAAATACGTGAGATTCACACACTTCTTTGTTCACAGTAATGCCGTCTACACACTTGTCGCGTAGGTTCACACATGCGTTTGTTAGAATGTCTAGAGACTCAAACATGCTTTGTGCGATAACAGGTTCCATTACGTTCAGTTGAAGCTGACCGCCTTCTGCTGCGAAAGAAACCGTGTTGTCGTTACCTAGAACTTTAAAGCAAACTTGGTTTACTACTTCAGGCACTACTGGGTTTACTTTAGCTGGCATGATTGAAGAGCCTGCTTGCAGTTCAGGTAGGTTTAGTTCGTTAAAGCCAGTGCGTGGGCCTGAAGAAAGAAGACGTAAGTCGTTACAAATCTTAGACAGTTTAACCGCTAGGCGCTTAAGTGCACCGTGCGTCATTACGTATGCGCCACAGTCAGATGTTGCTTCGATAAGATCTTCAGCCGCTACACACTCTAAGCCCGTTACTTCTGCTAGGTGCTTAACTGCTAGGCCTTGGTAACCCGGAGCTGCGTTCAGACCAGTACCGATAGCTGTTGCGCCTAGGTTAACTTCAAGCAGTAGTTTTGAAGTGTATTCTAGGTTTTTGATTTCTTCGTTGATGGTTACAGCCCAAGCGTGGAACTCTTGGCCAACCGTCATAGGCACAGCATCTTGAAGTTGAGTACGACCCATTTTCAAAATTGTGTTGAATTCTTGGCTCTTAAGCTCAAATGCACCTTTTAGGTATTCGATAGCATCGATCAGTTTACGAACGCTGTTGTAAACAGAGATACGGAAACCTGTAGGGTAAGCACAGTTAGTTGATTGGCTGCGGTTTACATGGTCATTTGGGTTGATGAACTCATATTGGCCTTTTTCTTTGCCCATAAGTTCAAGAGCCACGTTTGCCACTACTTCGTTAGCATTCATGTTTACAGAAGTACCAGCACCACCTTGGAATACATCCGATGGGAACTGATCCATGCACTTACCAGTGTCTAGAATGAGGTCACAAGCTTCGATGATGTATTTAGCTACTTCGCTTGGGATTACACCTAACTCTTTGTTTGCTAAAGCCGCTGCTTTTTTTGTCATCACCATACCGCGAACGAATTCAGGTACATCTGAGATCGTTACATTTGAGATGTTGAAGTTTTCAACTGCGCGTAGAGTGTGGATGCCGTAGTAAGCATCAGCCGGAACATGACGTTGACCTAGTAGATCTTCTTCGAGACGAGTAGCTTGAGGAGCTTCAACTTGAGCTTCTGATAGATTAGCCATAACAGGATCCTTAGAGAATTATTCTGATTATATAGTTAGTTATTAGCCTATTCTGTGTGCAAATACTCCGTTCGCTAGAATATTGGGCTGATAAATCCGTCCTGACTTATGTGGCACATGATACTGTACTTAGCGCATAAAAATATTAAGTTGATCACCTTTTTCGGTTTTGTTTCGTCAATATTTTGCAAAGTTATTCTCGGTCAATAAACACGCTTATTTACAGGATAAATTTGAGATTGATAGGGCTTTCAGCGTAAACTGGATGTAACAAAGGAGGGCGTGTGTTTCCTATCTTATTATTACTATTTATCTTCGTACCCATCATTGAGATTGGGCTATTTATTCAAGTTGGTGGCTTCTTAGGATTGTGGCCAACTATTGCGTTGGTTTTGATTACTGCATTTGTTGGTGCATCGCTTGTTCGTAGCCAAGGCATTCAAACACTTATGTCTGTGCAAGGTCGATTACAACAAGGCGAAATGCCAGCACAACAGATTCTTGAAGGCGTGATGCTTGCGGTTGCTGGTGTATTGCTGCTGACTCCTGGCTTTATGACGGACGCACTCGGTATGTTGGTATTGCTACCAGCACCAAGAGCGATGATTGCTAAGAAAATGATGGAAAAAATGGTGGTGACCAATATGTCTGGCGGTTTCCATGCGGGTGGACAGGCTGGTTTTGGTCAGAGCCCATTTGGACAAGACCCATTCAATCGCGACCCATCAGACCAATCAAAAGACGGCAACACCTTTGAGGGTGAATTTGAGAAGAAAGACGATGACAACGATCGTAACCGCTTAAACTAATCCGTTTTTTCTCTTCTTTGTTTTTATCTCTTCTTTATATAGAGGGAAAAACAGAAAAGGCTTTTACCTTTATCCTTCGCAAGAAAGTGATAATGGTAAGAGCCTTTTTTATTGCTAGCAGGGGGGGAGCGTTCGGTTATACCGCGCCTTCAAAGCCCATTTGTCGCCACGCTTCGAATGCAATAATAGCAACCGCGTTAGATAGGTTGAGGCTACGCGCATCTGGCATCATTGGAATACGAATGCGTTGTTCCATTGGCATGCTTTCGATGAACTCTGCAGGCAGGCCACGTGTCTCAGGGCCAAACATCAACACATCACCTTGTTGGAATTTCGCATCCACGTGGTGACCTGTGGTCTTTGTCGTGCAAGCAAAGATGCGGAAGTCACCCTCGCGTTCATTCTCTAGATACTCAAGAAAGGCTTCTAGGTTCTTGTGACGCTTAACACGCGCTAGGTCGTGGTAATCCAAGCCAGCACGACGAACTTTCTTCTCTTCAAAATCAAAGCCAAGCGGCTCAATCAGGTGCAGGTTTGCGCCGCAGTTAGCACATAGGCGGATGATGTTACCCGTATTGGGCGCAATTTCAGGTTCGTATAGAGCGATATCAAACATGTTGGTTCACAAGAATAATCAAAGATAGCCAGAGTATACGGTGGCAAGCTGAGTGAGTACAGTTCACCACCATTGGCTTACGCTTTATTCGCGAGTGCTTGTGCGTAGTTTTCAGAAACCGCATTCCAATTCACCACGTTCCACCATGCGTTGATGTAATCAGGGCGACGGTTTTGGTAGCTGATGTAGTAGGCGTGTTCCCAGACATCCAGTGCAAGAATCGGCTCACCGTTGCTGGCGATGGTATCCATCCACGGGTTGTCTTGGTTTGAGGTCGAGATGATTTTCAATTGTCCTTCTTCTACTACCAACCAAGCAAAGCCTGAACCGAAGGTATTGATTGCCGCTTGAGCGAACTGATCTTGGAACGTCTCGAAATCTCCGAAAGTACTTTGGATCGCGTCGCCAAGTTTACCTGCTGGTTCACCCCCGCCATCTTGAGCCATGCAGTTCCAATATAAAATATGGTTGTAGTAACCGCCGCCATTGTTGCGAACGGCAGGGCTGTGCTGAGAGATGTTAGCGAAGATCTCGGTCAGAGATTGCTGCTCAAGTTCACTGCCAGAAATCGCCGCAACAAACTTATCGTAGTAGGTTCTATGGTGCTTGCTGTAGTGCACTTCCATCGTCTTAGCGTCAATGTAAGGTTCTAGGGCGTCGTAGGCGTAGGGTAGAGCAGGAAAAGAGTGTGACATGGTAAATCCTCCTTAATTAGAGGACTTACCATAATGATAATGGAAATCATTATCAACTGTGATCTTTGTAGGGGTATTACACTGGCAGGATAGGCAGGGTGATTTTGAGTTGTAATCCACCGAGCTGGCTACGGCTTGCAGTGATGGTTCCGCTGTGTTGACGAATCGCACTCTCTGTAATGGTTAGGCCAAGCCCTGTGCCGCCAGAGTTACGATCTCGCGCCGTTGAAACTCGGTAGAAAGGTCTAAAGATAGAATCCAGTTCGTCATCAGGCACACCATCGCCATTATCATTGACGCAAATCGTCAGCCGATCTTGGACAACATCGAATTGCACATCGACTTGGTCTTTACCGTAGTAGATAGCATTGCGCGTAATATTGTCCAAGGCACTCATCAGTAGCTTAGGGTTACCCGAAATAGAACGGTCTGGGATCTCTGAAAACGTCAGTAATTTACCCATCTGTTCAGCTTCAAATTCTGCATCTTTTAAAATCTCTTCCCATAAGCTCGAAATAGGCTGAACCTCACGAGTAATATGGCTGTCGACCTGCATGCGTGATAGCGTCAGTAGCTCACTGATCATTTGCTCTAATCGCTGAGCTTCCATATCAATACGTTCTAACTCTTGGCTCTCACCCTGTTTACGAATCGCAAGAGCATTGGCCATGCGAAGACGTGTCAGTGGCGAGCGGAGCTCGTGTGAGATATCAGAGAGCAGGCGTTGTTGCCCCGAAATCATCTGGTTTACCGCTTCTACCATCTGGTTAAAGCTTTCACCAGCTTGTCTGAACTCTGAAGTACCTTTTTCGAGTGTTGGATCGACCTCGAATTGACCTTTCGCCACGCGTTGTGCCGCGCGTTCTAGCCTGCGAGCGGGTTGACTCAGTGCCCAAGCTAGCCAAAGCAATAGCGGGGTACTCGCCAGCATAACCGCAAGCAGTAACTGCAGAGGTCTATCAAACAGGCGTAACAAGAACGGAGGTGGTTGAGTCCACTTTATTCCGGCGTACATCAACAACTCTTCACCCGCGAGTTTGATGGGTACAGGACCTGCCACCATGTAGTGTCCGTACAGTTTTTGTTTAGGCACTTCAGGGTTATCTATCGAGGTAACAAAGTTGCGAATCGCTTTAAGTTTGTAGTCTGAATGCCTTTTCGAGGTAAGGACTGCGCCCTCAAGATCGGTCAGATAGATGCGAGCGCGAGAATCCTTGCGGCTGCGTGGTGCCTCAAGTTGGAAGACAATCTTGCCCAGATTTGGTTCTTTGGCGTAGCGTTTCTCTGTGATTTTAGCGATACGCTCGAGTTTATCGAGATGATCGGCAGGCACATCGCGCGCGACTCGAGGGTCTAAATGGGGAAGTGACAGCACCGACAAAAGCACCAGTAACATGGTGAACCAAAAGATAGCAAAGATACGTCCATATAAGCTGGTGATTTTAGGTATACGCATTAATCTTCCTCTACCAATAAGTAGCCACGGCCTCGTAAGGTTTTGATGCGTGATTTACCGTCACTGCGTTCTGGAATTTTTTTACGCAGGTTGGATATGTGCATGTCTATCGCACGGTCAAATGCTGCAAGCCTTTTACCCAGAACATCCAAACTCAACGCTTCCTTGGTGATCACTTGCCCTGGGTTCTGGATTAGGTGACTCAGCAAAGCGAACTCGGTGGTGGTAAGATCGATAAGCTGGCCATTACAATAAGCTTCTTGTTTACCTGGAAATACTTCAATGTCTTGATATTGAATCTTATCACTGGCTGCTTTAGGAGCGGTGTTGATCTGCGTTCTACGTAAGATGGCACGAATACGAGCGAGCAGCTCTCGGTCACTGAAAGGCTTTGGCAAGTAATCATCTGCGCCAAGCTCAAGGCCAATAACACGGTCGATCTCTTCACCTTTAGCTGTCAGCATCAGTACTGGCGTTTCCCAATTTTCTCTTAGTTTCTTTAGCGTTTCCATACCGTTAAGGCGCGGCATCATCACGTCCAAAAGAATCAAATCTATCTCATCATTGATAGCTTCCAACCCCGCATAGCCGTCGTTGGCTTCGGAAACAGTGAATCCCTCAAAGCTCAGTATGTCTTTAAGTAAGCCGGTTAGCTCGGTGTCGTCATCAATAAGAAGAATGTTCGCCATTGGGAAGCCTTAATCAGTTGTTTATAGGTTAATAATACTGCTAATTATTCGTCAACTTTCACTCTTTACGATTCTTTACGCTTTCTAAACGTCGCTTTACGAGGGAAAGACTAATCTATATCTAAGCGCTGAAAACAAACGCAACACATGACTGATTATACCGAATTGAGGCAAAAATTATGAAAATGACTAAGAAACTTGTACTAGTAGCTGCGGCACTTCCACTTATGTTAGGTACAGCAAGCGCGTTCGCATATGGCGGTGGCGATAAAGGTGACCACAAAGGCATGCACGGCAAGTGTGGCGGCTTTGACAAAAAAGTGATGCGTCAACTGGATCTGACGGATGCTCAAAAAGCAGAGCTAAAAGAGATGCGTGAAGCGAACCGTGCTGAGATGAAAGCAAAGCATTCAGGTAATAAAGCGGACAAGATGGCGCAGATGAAAGCGCACCACGAGAAAGTTCAAGATTTAGTTCTAGCCGATACCTTTGATGAAGCGGCGGCAAACGACCTAGCAAGCCAAATGGTAGAGAAGCAAACAGAGCGTCGTTTAACCATGCTGAAGAAGCAACATCAAATGATGAGCGTACTAACACCTGAACAGAAGACTCAACTGAAAGAAATCCAGCAAGATCGCATGGCTAAATGTGCGGACAAAATGGAAAAACGCATGAACAAAGACAAGTAATTCATGGTTTGAAAAAGCTGGATTGATTGAAAGTGTTTAGAAAGAAGCGGCCTAGTGCCGCTTTTTTTGATCTTTAAAATGAATGTATTAGATCCTAGCTGTCATATTCAAGCGGTGTTTTGCGGGTTATACTTTGTGCTATCAGTCACTTTATAGCCAATTTATGAAACAAGAATACGCACGTTTAGTTACGCTCGCCGCTTGGGCTGCCACCATCATTGCCTCCATATTATTGGTTGTGAAGGTTGCAGCGTGGTGGGTGACAGGCTCAGTCAGTTTATTAGCTTCTGTTGTTGACTCACTGTTGGATATCGCCGCTTCTGTCGTCAACCTTGTGGTGGTTCGTTACTCTCTGCAGCCAGCTGATAAAGAACATACCTTTGGTCATGGCAAGGCCGAATCTCTTGCTGCATTAGCACAAGCGATGTTTATTTCTGGTTCAGCTTGTTTCCTTATTCTTAACGGTATTGAACGTTTCTTCCGACCGCATGAGCTGAACTCTCCTGAAATTGGTATTTATGTCAGCTTGTTCGCAATGGTCATGACCTTCGGTTTGGTTCGATTCCAAAAGCATGTTGTGAGCAAAACGGGTAGCCAAGCCATTGCGGCTGACTCACTGCATTATCAATCTGACCTCTATATGAATGCGGCGATTATGCTGGCGCTAGCACTGAGCTGGTTTGGTATCGGTCAAGCGGACTCGGTATTCGCGATTGGTATCGGCATCTACATTCTTTACAGTGCTTACCAAATGGCGATGGAAGCGGTGCAATCTCTACTTGATCACAAGCTACCCGATGAAGAGCTCAAGCAAATTAAAGAGGCATCGTTGAGTGTGGAAGGGGTACTGGGTGTACATCAACTAAGAACGCGCCGTTCTGGGCCTGTTCGTTTCATTCAATTGCATTTAGAACTCGAAGATAATATCCCACTGATTGAAGCACACCGCATTTCTGACGAAGTAGAGGACAAGCTTATTTCAGTGTTCCCTGATGCTGATGTATTAATTCATCAAGATCCATATTCGGTCGTATTTGGCCCAGAGAAGCAGCAGAAATTTCACTCATGGTAATGCGTCTAAAAATTAGGCAGCAAATGGCAAGTGAATGGCTTTTGAACTAAAGTGAGTAAAAATTGCTAACTCAAAGGTGATTCAAAAATCACCTTAGTAACAATTAATGTTGATTCTGATGTGAATCAACAAAGTTATTGAGTAAAACTGTAATACTCTTACAGAAGTAGAAATGTTACATAATTTTACGTGATTTAAGTGCTATTCCTGTTGAGGAAATGTAACATAACGTACAAATATAGATTTAAAATCTTGTTGATATACAATCAGCAAGAACAAGAATTGAATAATAGATTCCCAAAAATCGAGGGTGAGCATGATTAAGAAGATCGGTGTTTTGACCAGTGGTGGTGACGCTCCAGGCATGAACGCAGCAGTTCGCGGTGTAGTTCGTACTGCGCTATCAGTTGGCATTGAAGTTTACGGCATTTACGACGGCTACCAAGGCCTTGTGGAAGACCGTATCGAAAAGCTTGACCGTTCAAGCGTATCTGACGTGATCAACCGTGGTGGTACTTTCTTAGGTTCTGCACGTTTCCCTGAGTTCAAAGACGTGGCTGTTCGTGAGAAAGGCATCGAGAACCTTAAGAAGCACGGTATCGAAGCACTTGTTGTTATCGGTGGTGACGGTTCTTACATGGGTGCTAAGAAACTGACTGAGATGGGTTACCCATGTATCGGTCTTCCAGGCACAATCGATAATGATATCGCGGGTACTGATTACACTATCGGTTACCTAACTGCGCTTAACACTGTTATCGATTCAATCGACCGTCTACGTGATACGTCTTCTTCTCACCAACGTATTTCTATTGTTGAAATCATGGGCCGTCACTGTGGTGACCTTACGCTTATGTCAGCAATCGCGGGTGGTTGTGAGTACATCATTACACCTGAGACTGGCCTAGATAAAGATCAGCTAATCAGCAATATCCAAGATGGTATTGCGAAAGGCAAGAAGCACGCAATTATCGCTCTAACTGAACTAATGATGGACGCGAACGAATTGGCTAAAGAGATTGAAACGGCAACAGGTCGTGAGACTCGCGCAACCGTTCTTGGTCACATTCAACGTGGTGGTCGTCCTACTGCATTTGACCGTGTACTGGCTTCTCGTATGGGCAACTACGCTGTTCACCTTCTTCAAGAAGGTCAAGGTGGTCGTTGTGTTGGTATCGAGAAAGAAGCTCTTGTTCACCACGATATCATCGACTGTATCGAGAACATGCAGAACCCAGACCGTTCTGAGTTGTTCCGCGTTGCAGAAGAGTTATTCTAAGCCAAGCTTAGCGTTCGCTTAAAAAATATTAAAAACCGCTGATTGTTCAGCGGTTTTTTTGTGCCTGTCGTTTGAGTTTTTACAAACGGCAGGCACAAAAAAGGCCAACCTAAGTTGACCTTTCATCTAATCTAAACGGTGAAGTTTAAATTAAGCTTTTGCTTCAGCTGCTGCTTTAGCGATAGCTGCGAAGCTTTTCGCGTCAAGTGCTGCGCCGCCAACTAGAGCACCATCGATGTCTGGTTGTGCGAAGTAAGCTGCTGCGTTTTCTGGCTTAACAGAACCGCCGTATTGGATAACAACTTTCTTAGCAACGTCTTCAGATTTCTCTGCGATGTGTGCACGGATTTGAGCGTGGATGCGTTGTGCATCTTCAGCTGTAGCTGCTTTACCAGTACCGATAGCCCAGATTGGTTCGTAAGCGATGATAGCGCCTTCAAGAGCTTCAACACCTTGAGTGTTGATAACAGCGTCAAGTTGACGAGCACATACAGCAACAGTTTCGCCTGCTTCGTTTTGTGCTTCAGATTCACCGATACAAAGAACTGGAGTTAGGCCGTTCTCTTTTAGGAATGCGAATTTCTTAGCAACGAATTCGTCAGACTCAGCGTGGTATTCACGACGCTCAGAGTGACCGATGATGATGTGAGATGCGCCGAACTCTTTAAGCATTGCTGGAGACATGTCGCCAGTGAATGCACCGCTGTTGTTTAGGTCAGAGTTTTGAGCACCTAGGATGATAGCGCTGCCCGCTTCAGTAAGCGTACGCTCAGCAAGATCAACGAAAAGTGCTGGTGGAGCAACTGCTACGTCTACGCCTGTTACGCCTTCAAGTTCAGCGTTAAGACCGTTTAGTAGATCAACAACCATTTCTTTGCTGCCGTTTAGTTTCCAGTTACCCATAACTACAGGATGACGCATAGGAATATCTCCAAAGTATTTAAATAAATCGAATGTAAAAAAGTAAACTTTATTACGAAATAATATAACAGAATAATATCAACAGATCATGACTGTGGTCATGACTTTCTTGGATCTTACTCAATGGTCAGAGTAGATTTTGAGCAAATATCAGTGATCCGGCAGACAGAATAATAGCTAACTTCTCGGATTTTTCATCGTTAGTTGCTATTAAGGGACAAACGATTGCGTTAACAATAGGAAGTAATAATGCCGAATCTAGTTCTAGAGTACTCAAATTCAGTGGATGAGCGAGTGAATATCCAAGGTTTACTGGAAGACCTTCATCAAGTTACATTAAACTGTGGTTTGTTTGATGTACCTTCTGTGAAGTCTCGTTCACTACGCTGTCATAACTGGTTGGTCGGTGATGAAGAGGACAATGTAGATTTTGTTCATATTAGCTTCGAGTTACTTTCTGGACGTACTGAAGAACAGAAAAGAGAATTGTCGCGTTTGTTAATGCAAACCTTACAAGAACAGGCAAGCCATATCCGTAGCCTAACGGTCAACATACGGGATATGGATAAAAGTTGCTTTCAGAAAGTGATTAACTAGCTAAAAATAATCAACTAACTAAAAGTGATTCACTAACTATTTGCTGCTAACTTTTTGGTAGCGTATTAATTTTTGAGTGTTTTAAGATGTCGATGAAAGATTTACTGCTCTCTTTCAAAGGGAGAATTGGTCGTAAGACTTACTGGATTTGGAATATTTTCTACTACATAGCGATTACTGGTTTTGCTTCTGGTATCTCTGTGTTGTTCCCTGCTTACTCTTACATCCTACTGCCAGTATTCCTATTGCTGCTAGTGATCCCAGATCTTGCGGTCACCGCTAAGCGCTGGCACGACCGCAATAAGTCGAATTACTGGTTACTACTAAATGTGCCCCTAGTACTGGGTCGTTTGGCTTCGCCAATGGCAGCGACTACCACTGAGCCGGTATCGCCAATCCATATGGTTGCGACCGTTGCAGCGTTAGTGTGTGGCTTATGGATTCTGATTGAGTGTGGTTTGTTGAAAGGCACAGAAGGCCGTAATGATTACGGTGAAGATCCAGTTTAAAGATTGGATGATTCATCAGTAAAAAGGGAGCATTGCGCTAATGCCGATCAGTTAA
>NZ_JBFRVM010000128.1:0-3534 GCF_041475145.1 Vibrio sp. 10N.222.49.A3 | reverse complement strand
TATGACATTTGGAATGACGATTTGAAGCATGAGTAATTCGAAAACCAATTTACTTAAAGGCGTTCCGGGAAACAGTTCTTTCTTTTGAAATTCGCCCGGCCAGTGCGCCCACCCCCAATCTTCTATGATGTATATCCCACCTGACTCTAGATAAGGGAATGATGTCAAAAAAGTGGCTTTTGTTGGTTCATATAAATGGCTGCAATCATCAATAATCAGGTCTACATTTTTTTGGGGGAAGTGTGATTCTAATATTTGAATGATCTTGTCGGTATGCTCTTGCTTGACTCCACAATAAGGCTCTATTACAGAGAGTGCTGAAGGTCCCTTTCGGTATTGACTTAAGGCTGGATGTTCTCGACGTTTGTCTATGACTATGATGGAGTCAGGGGTGTAAATCTTATCGAGTAAAACGAGACTCGCCCCGTGATATACCCCAAACTCAATAATGTTTTTTGGACTCCCCCAAGAAACCAAATGAAATTCAACTTCGTCATCAATGGAGAAGTGTTCTTCATTATGCCAGCGTATTTTATCTCAAGGGTCATTATAACTATTCATACTTAGTATAGGCCTGATAATTTCCATAGCCTGCAATGCTACTGTATGTAAAGATTTGATATTAATAAATTATTACTTAATTATTAATATAGTTGATATTTTTAGTTTATTCTCCTTAGATCGTTTTACTTTATTTAACGCTTCTTTCGAAAATTCAAAGATAGAGGGAACATAATGGATAAGTCCGAGCTAATATTAAAGACCACTAAGGAATTAAAAGACATAGCTGAATCAGGGGCTAATAAAATTGCATTGGCCATGCAAGAAGAAACAAAAGCTAATTACATAAATTTTTTTTCGATGCTTTATCACTACTCTGTCCCAGGAAAAATCGCAAAACTACCAAAAAAATATTACGTAAATTACCAGTCGCCTATACCATTAGAGAGCAAATATCCTTAAGTATATATTTTATTCGACAGAAGATATTCTTACGCAGTAAAGAAGACATTGAAAATATAGAGCGTGAAGTTGTAGAACAAGATTAAATTGTTCTTTCGCTATTTATTAGTACTAAAAATGGTTCATCAAAATAGGATATGTCAATGGGAAATGTCATGGTGTTTTTTGCGGCCCTTGCATGGAGTACAGCAGGGTTATTTACCAGGATAATATCTACCGATTTTCCGACAACTTTATTTTGGAGGTCTGTATTCGGCGGGATATGCGTACTATTTATCTACTATTTGATTGGCACACCAATCAAGCGTCGCCGTATGTTGATATTTACCAAAGGTGAACTAATTATTGGAATTATTGTCACCGCAGGTATGCTTTGTTTTATTGCCTCTTTTTTTTATACAACAGTGGCGAATGTTTCTTTTGTATATGGGTTGATGCCATTATCGACATTTGTTCTTTCTGTTATTTTCCTTAATGAAAAAATCAATAAAACCACGTTGTTTTGTTGCATCATATCTATGCTTGGTGTGGTATTTATTATGTGGGGGACCACGGATATCGACGACAAGTTAGGCTTATTATTAGCATTTGGGATGACATTTTTTATGGCGTTGTTGACAATAATAGCAAAGTACTATCCAACGGCTGAAGTTGCCAAATCAACATATTTGTCTGCCTTTTTATGCGCACTGATTGTATATCCGTTTTCGAGTCATATTAATGGTTTTTCCAGTGACTATTATTGGTTAGTTGCGTATGGAGTGACGAATGTTGGTTTAGGGTTCGGTGTCTATTTAATAGGAGTTTCTCGAACAACTGCTATGTCGGCAGCTTTAATAGGATTAGCTGAGATACCGTTAGGACCATTTTTAGTTTGGGCTTTTTATGCTGAGGAGGTGGGGTTACGCACGAGCATAGGTGGCACAATTATAATGATGGCTGCAATAATGTACCTAGTTTCTAACAGATCCGTAAAAAAGGGAGTTTGAATATCAGTGACTTCAAATACGGAATTGTTTACCTACCTATTTTTTACCTTGTTATATGCGTTCATACCGGGTCCAGCGATGCTTTATAGTATTGCTCAAGCGGTGTCAGGAGGGAAGAAAGTAGGAATAATGGCAGCTTTTGGCCTTCATGTAGGGGGGTATGTCCATGTTCTTTTAGCTGTATTAGGTTTGTCCTCTGTGCTTTTAACTAATCCTACTCTCTATTCCGTCATTCAAAAGCTAGGCGCTCTTTACCTTGTTTGGTTGGGGTTTCAGCGTATTTATCTAACTAAAAAGGTACGGGTTACTTCTCGTGAAAGTCATATTACCTCCCCTAAAAGAACGTTCATTGAGAGTGTGATTGTCGATGTCCTGAACCCTAAAGCTGCAATGTTTTATCTTGCTTTTTTGCCACAGTTTGTGAATGAAGTAGGGAGTATTGCTGTTTGGTTGCAATTGCTCATTTTGGGCGTTTTTACGAATTTAATGTTTAGCAGTGCGGATCTTTTAAGTGTTTTGATGGCAAGTCATCTACATAAAAGGTTTCAAGCAAGAAGTCACTGGGTTGATTTTTTCTCAAGGTGGTCTGGTAGTGTTTTTATACTGTTAGGTGTTATGGCCTTTGTAAACTCTTCGTAAAGTTAGGGGAGGGTCATTGCTTGGTGTTAATTTGGGAGTTTGGTACTGAATACATAATCAGATCGCTCACCATTGGCATGCAATATCAAGGGATAAAAATTTCTGGTGTAGCGGCCGTAAGTTCTACAAGGATAGGTATGGAAATTGTGTATGAAGTTAATGTGACCGAAAAGCAGAATAAAGCAATAATGATGTTGAGGAACCAATCATTTCCAAAGCATCAAGTCGCGCGTTCCTACTTTAAACAACTTCCTCATCTCCGTGCGCTACAGTATGAAGGAGATGTGCTTGTCGGGTATCTCGGTTTAGATTATCGGGTAATAAAAGTTGGGGAGGAAGTACACAGGGTTTTGGGGATAGTCGACTTTTGTGTTGCTGAACATTATCGAGGTCAAGGTATTGGTACGTTGATGTTATCCGAGGTTTCCTTGTTTTGCGAAGGGAAGGGGGTAGACTTCATCATTCTTGTCTCAGAGCTGCAAAGTTTCTATTCAGCACGAGGGTATATTCAAGTTAAGGGAACCAATTCATGGTTAAGGCTTCATGAACACACGAATTATGGTGTTGCTGTTGAACATGTCGATGAGCTTTATATAAAGCCAATAAGTGCAAAGAATTGGGGAGGTGGCCATATTGACTGGCTTGGCTATATGTATTGACCCCAAAGGCTCGAATGCGTTTACAGAGTTCAGTCCAGGTTACTTTGTTTAACCTAGGAGAGTAGCCTTAAGGTAATACCCTGAAGCGTTTCTGTAGATTTTATAGGTTGTGAAATCTCAAACTTGAGACTTTTTGATGTGATTACCGAGGGAGGTTGACGGTCTAAATACCGAAGGATTCTGTCGTTGCTTTATTCATAGTAGTCCACTATTGCAGATTAGTTTCTATTCGATAATTGATTCCTCGGCACGTGCCTCCCGTAATTCTCTTGTATTCAGCTTTT
>NZ_JBFRVM010000127.1:0-11943 GCF_041475145.1 Vibrio sp. 10N.222.49.A3 | reverse complement strand
ACGTCCACAAAATGACACCTTGCACAATGCACAGCAAAACACCATTGATAAACAGCCGCTCAGCGCCCTAGACAAACTCCAGCAGCAAACCCCTGATACCCAGGGCAACAGCCAGCATGTCATTTCTACGCTGGATGAAAACGACAAAGACCGACGCAGAGCGCAGCTCACCGCCACAGAGAAGCTGCCCTATGTGGTCGCCAAAGACTATTTAGAGCGCACCCCAGAAACCAGAGAAAACACGCTTATCATCGCTTACACCAACAAGGAGCGTGACACCATCACCGAATACATCCGTGTCGGGTTAATGAAAAATAATGACCTTGGCAAAGAAAATATCATTGCAACCAGACTGCGCTCTATCGGGGCAACCGGAGAAGAACTCACCACCATGATGCCCTATCAAAAAGGCTTAGTACTGAGCACCAGGCCCGGTGAGTACGCGACAATCACTCACGTGGATTCAGAGCATGGCATGGTGACACTTCAAGACGCGGCGACAGGTAAAACTAGGCCGTTCTTACCGCGTAACCGTGACCACAGCTTCACCACGCTGTTCTCTACGTCAGAAAAACCACTCTCAACGGGCGATAAAATCATCACGCGCTTTATCGATAAAGACCGCGGTATCAAAGCCAACGTGGAATACCGCATCACGCAAGCAGAACCAGGCAGTGTTATCGCTCAATCTAAAGCTGGACAAACACTCAACATTAACCCTAAGGCGCTTAAAGATGGGCACTGGGACTACGCTTACAGTCGAACCGCAGACATGGCGCAAGGGTCCACTCATCAACACGTCATTAGCGCCATTCAAAGCAAAGGCGCGCTGACCAATTTAAGACGCGCCGGTATCGATGTGACCCGTGCCAGCCAGCACATTCGACTCTATACCGACAACACCAAACAACTGGTCAAAAGCTGGCTCTCTAAAGAAAGCCATAAAGCCAGTGCAATAGAAACCCTCAACCAAACGCCCCCCAAAGACACCACCTACTTTAACCGAAACGCCCTCCCTCACGAGGACGTTCGGTTCCAAAATAAAAGCGGTGACTTTGACTACGCCCTATTTAAGGAGCACATCAAGACGCAGCTACCAAAATACACAGAAAGCCTTGCCGTTCAGTTATTAGGCAAGCCGAACCAATCCAAATCAGACCGTGATTATTTAACCTTTGGCATAGGTCCTTCCGCGATTAAAGTGACCCTAACTGGAGAACATCGTGGGTATTTTAAAGACTACACCACAGGCGAAAAAGGCGCATTGATTAACCTTATAATGAGTCATAAGGAAATGGGCTATAAAGCAGCGATGAATGAAGCGAACAAGATGCTAAACGAACCGGACAAATATCAATTGGAGGAAAACAGTAAACACGACAAATTACTGAGCACCACCCCAAGGCATATTGCGAAGTTTGAAGAAAGAGCTAAAGATTATATAAATCAAAGCTTACCTATTGATAACACGCTCGCCCAAACGTACTTAAACAAGCTCGGTGTCAATAACATCGAAAACAACCATGTAAAATTCCACTCTGCGGTCTATTCATCCGAAGATAGGTCCCTTCACCCTGCAATGCTAACCAACATCCACAATAAAGAAGGCGAAACCAAAGCCATTGAAGTGACCTATTTAGACACTCAAGGAAATAAAGATACCTCCCTAGACATTAACCCAAGAACCCTAGGGACGAAATCCAAACAATTAACAAGATTCCATCAAGGGGAGAATTTAAACACCACCATCATCAGCACATCGATTGAACAATCGTTTCTAATTCGAGACCAAACCCAAGGACAGATTGATATTATTAACCTCAATCATAAGAACGACATTCAAAACATCTCTACCGATGAACTAAGACAGAACATCATTATTGTATTAAATCATGGCAATCACGATTTAAACCCGAACAACATTGAAAAAATCGTCGAGAACTTTAATGGCCGAGACATCCAATTCATGTCAAATGATAACCTTAAAGAGGACATCAAATCGTGCATTGATAAACTAGAGCGAGATAACAGTGCACATAACCTTGAATTAAGTGAGCCGCACACGTCTCATCAGGAGAGGGAATTAGACACCTTCAACTATAATGAGAAAACAGAACTCGACAGCCAATCACTCGACCACTTTGAGCCAAAAGAATATTCACCTCAACAAGAGATGGAATTTAATCAATCAGAGAAAGAGAGCCATTGGGAAGACAGAGAAATCGACAGAGAGTTAGAGCGATAATAAGAGGGTAGCTGCTGCTACCCTTTTTTTTCGCCTGCAAGATAAGCATCCACTTTTTTATCCACATCAGCGGAAACCAAATTACGCATTTCTACTGCATCTTTTTTATTTTCATGGAACGCGACACCATCAAAACTTTGTGTGTGGGTTAAATTACCCGTCCCTTGGATCATCCTGATCCGTCGATACATCTCTTCCATCAACTCGCGGTTAGACGGCCGCTCATCTTCCTTATCGTTCAGTTTGATCCTCAATGCCAGCGTGAGAAGTTGCCTGACGGCTTCCGCATCACCTAACTTTTCTCTGTCTCTGAACACCTTAAAATCTTGCTCCAATTCACCCCGAATGTAACTCTGTACAGAAAAAGCTTTCGCCATAATCCCACCATCCTTTCTTAGATTTCCCTCTAAACAACACTTTACCTACATTACAATTAAATCACATGCTTGCAAAAAAGCTCACTATTTATCATTAAAAACATCGAGTTAATTGCTAATAAATCACTAGTACATCACTTCCACTTTAAACAAGCTCTCAGACCTTTCTCGAAAAGGGATTAAGTACAATTGATGCATTTATGATGTAAATCTACATTGGATTTCAGCGGCTAATTAGTTGAAATTTTGAAAATTTCCCCCCCAAAATATTCACTCTTCTATTTATATCATAAGTTATTGATTGTATTGACTTTATGTTTAAATCAGACAACCATTTAAATCGTTTTCGATTTAGCGTGGTGTGTGGTTGATAAACTGAAAAGACAGGGCCACTTCGTTAAACGATTACATAATTTGTGCTTTCTCTAAGGCTTTATATTATTAGGTAAAGTCGCCCATATTAAAAGGGGTTGGGGTGAAAAATGGATCACACTACTAAAAAATCACAACACCTTTTAGGAATTCAGGGCCATTCGTAAAACGAAATAACAGTGAAATATGACTTTAGAAAGGCGATATTGTATCCGTCATTCCGCCCTCAATTTAATAATTAAAATAGTGTTATCCAGCGTTTATTTATCAGTAAAAAAACGACACCATCTTGACCGCGAGCGGCAGTTTTGATCTATGACTGTTATTGGCTTTGTTGCGTTATTCAGTGGGACTAAATCAAGAACCTACGATCTGATCAGCTACATTCACTCCTTCTCGTAGCCCTATGCCTAACCTAAACCTCGCTACAAAACAACCAACTGTAAGCAATACAACCAATCACTCATTAACCGTGGCTCTCTGACCTTTTGGATTGATGAAGAGGCGATAAGTGGTTGGTCGCAAAGCAAACAGAATAAGCGCAGAAGACCACGTCGATTCAGTGATTTAGCTATCACGACAGCGCTCATGGTGAAGTGAGTTTTTTCTATACCACTGAGAGCGCTGCAAGGATTTATCGACTCGGTATTTAGACTTGCCCATGTTCCATTAAGTTGTCCGCATTACACCTGCATCAGCCGTAGAGCTAAGCACTCATGAGATTATTGCAGCGAGCTAAGTTTATCGACGGTTACAGATGGCGAAGTCCTTCCTAACTTACTGAAACAAACCCGCCGAAGCATCCTTGGGATGTCTGGTATGGCACTTACGAACGAGAGCTTGTCACGATGCAATTATGATTAAGCGAGCCGTGCGCTTGCTCCTCCAAGAGGAGGGGCAACCTTCTGGGAGTGTGGTCACTCTCAGAAACAGCGATGTATCGAATTAAACAATAGCTAAGAGGACGATTGAGTTTAAGAAATCACAATGCGCAGGTGGGAGAAACTTACGCGATGATAAAAGCGTTGAACAAGCTTACTGGGTTAGGTGTGCCTGGAACTTGTCGTATTAGCTAAAAAGCATGCGAAACGGGGTGACTCTGTTTCTAAACTGAATTACGCAACAAAGCCGCTTTTTAAAGCACTTGTTCAGATAATCTGTATATAAACACAGTTTGAGAATGTGTCTGAACAGCAAGTTTTGCGAACATATAATGATGTGAAGCAATTAATTAGCCCTAATCACTCTAGAAAGTACACTGATTAGAAAATATAGGGCAAATAATCGTTCTTCGAGTGTGATAGTAAAGTATCGTGAATTGAAATGGACATAAACGTGTTTCGAAAAGTTGAATGTTAGTGTGATCACACTGTCTGCCCAACTAGCTAGGTGTTAGGATAGAAACAACTTAGCCTCCTCAGAAACACCAGTACTTTAACCCTCTACTGTTTACCATGCGATATTCAGGTGGACTGTGAATTTTGAACTAGATACGTACACACGAAAATGAAGCCTATACCCACTCCCATAATGATGGTCAATTCGGAGTCCAAAATCAGGTAAGATAATACCGAGGTGCATGCAGGAACACAGGAAAAATATGTCGAGACATTCGTCACGGTTCCAGATTTAAGTGCATGGATCAACAAAACAGACGCTAACGAGGATATCGCTATTGATTGCCACAGTAAGGCCACAAGAAACGGCGCAGTCCATTCTACGGCGAATTCGCTCCATAACAGTGTCGTCGGCACTAAAGCTAGCAAAGCTGATAAGCATTGGATCCCCATCGTTTTTTGAATTGGGATATGCGAGCAATAGCGTTTCTGTATGGCGGTACCGAATGTAATCCCTAACAGCGACAACACAGCATAGAGCATGTTAACCTCGCTACTCGTCCCTAGGCTCATGTTTTCAACAGACAAGAGCACCGTGCCGAGCACGCAACCTATTATTGCCCCTATCTGTATTTTAGAAGTCCAACCGCGTGAGATCATCAGTGTCACTACAGGCTGAAGCCCTAGCACTACCGTGAGCATTGCAGGACTTATCCCTTCAGATAGTGAATAAGAGAATAAAACAGGGTAAAGAAATTGGATAAACAATCCGACCCATAACGACATTATGATGTCTTTCCGCGACATAACCGACCCAGACTCTGCGAATAAGAAATTGAGCAAAATGAATACGAACAACGCAACGACCACTCGCAGGGTTATAAACGACAATGGGTTGGTGTACATCAACCCTATTGACGAAGAAATATAACCAGAAGACCAGAGGAAAATAAATATAAAGCCTATATATTTCATTGTTGGTCTTTTCTCTATCGTGATCAAACTAACGTAAAACGCTGACCTAGACCACGCTTCCCTATATAATATTGCTTCATTTCTCGGCAATAACTCTGGATGTGTTGCCCTTTGTTTTGAGTCAGCTCAATCAAAATGTCATAGATTTCTTGTATCGGGATGTCGTGGTGAATGTGTGCAAAAGACAGCTTGAACACTGCATTTTTAATGTCTTCTAAATTGTGGATTGAACGGGCAAGCTCGTTCACGAAGTCTTGCCTGTCCTTCTTGGTAAGAGCTTGTCGTTTGAAAACCATAGGATGCTGTAAGTTATCGCCGGTAGATAGATCTGTGAAAATCATTTCTGGATAGAGTTTATCGACTCCCTCAAATTGGAAGTCAAGACACAAAATAACTCGGTTATCTTGACCAAAGTTGTAAGCTGCGTGCACCACACTCGCGTCAAGCATCCAAATCTCCCCCTTTCTCATCCGAAACACGCCATAATCTTCATCACTATGGTATGACGTCATCGGCGATTCTAACGGAATTAGGACTCGAAGATATTTCTCTTTCTGTTGACCGAACTCTACGAAGTCTTTATGTGGAATGACCTGACCATTAATAAGGTTTCGAGTTCTGACCATCTTTAAATTATCCACATCAAAATATTGATGAATCACTTCATTTATGTAGAGCGTTTCATGCCCTAACTCAGTCAACTTTGCTTCACCAGGATAGTCTTTATATTGAGTATTGCGATAATCGCCATTGTCATTCCACAAAGAGTTATTAATCCATGTCCCTTGATTAAATTCACTGTACTCTTCATCAAATACTGGAAACCGCTCAATAACAGCTAAGTCACGCCTTAACGCTTCATTGTTAAAGTCTATCTTTCCTAATATTTTTGTTTTCGATATCACTTTTTTCATATAATTACCCTTAACACTAGTTGCAGTTCCAATAATCAGAAGCACCAAATGTTGCACAATAAATCTAAATAATGTTACAAGTGGTGTTCCACTTGTAACATTATTTATCGTTATTTATTTCTTATATCGATACTAATTTAAATAAGAAAAGCATTGAGACGCACTCGGATAAAAAGATTGCATGCTGACTAATGGAACACTTTCGTAAAGATAAAAATGAACTTCGATTGCCAGAAGTTATACGGCTCAAATAAGTCTTGGAAAGAGCGGTATGGATACCACAGACGCTCGCTGTCAGAAACAGCGATGTATCGAGTTAAATAGTCGCTAGGAGGACGATGAACTTAAGAAATTACAATGCACAGGAGGGTAGCTTACGCGATGATAAAAGCGTTGAACAAGCTTACTGGGTTAGGTATGCTTGTAACTTATCGTCTTGACTAAGAAACACACTAAACGGGACGACTCTGTCTCTAAACTGAATTACACCACAAAGCCCCCAAACACCTAAAAAATGGACATAAGCAAGCTAGTCCAATAGCACTAACTTAACCTTGAACGATCAGGAAAAGTATCTCGAAACCTTAAAAACTTGTATGGTGTTTAGGTCCAATTTGTCAACTCACCTAGAAACGCACAATGGATATCATGAAGAAAGTTCACTGTATAATCGAGAGCACTTCGGACATCAGGGATCGCATTACTAGCTAAGTCATATGTCTCAACGACCTGATCATTTCTATCCAGCAAAACAACGCACTTCACTGCTGGACTATCAGAGGAATTTGCACGAGCAATTGTCTCCTCAATATCTGTAGGCTGAACTTCAGATTTCATACTGTCGCGCTTTGCGTCTAAGGTGCTAGGGTAGCGAAAGTATGTGCTATTTGGGTCATACCCATTGATTAAGTTTATCTTGGATTTCAACTTTGGATCGATTGTCCAATTTGTTGACGTGGGCATTTGAGCACTCACTGAGTCAAAAACCGAAATAAAGTACGTATAAAGGTCTGTCAAATTATGAGTATTACTCATTAATTTCCATTTACCGTTTGCAAAAACAGCTGGCTTTTCAAGATTAAAGCCATCACCAAATGGAACTTGATACTTTTTGTGAAGGATCACTATTAACGATTTCAAGTAGAGTTCAATTGAATGACGCTGTAAATAGCAAACCGGCAAATGCGCCAAAGCAGTACCTTTATTAACTTTGAGCTCTTCAGCCGAGCGTTTAAACTCACCTGCGGTTGCTCCTAACCCACCATCAAAGTGCCTTTCAGGTGGCAATAAAAACACGTTCATAAGACCTCTGTAATACCAACTTTTAGGAAACACCTATCGCCGCGTTAAGCGGACTAAAATTGCGGGTTAAAATGTCTAGCTAAAATAAACGTAACCTACTGTTTTAGTTAAGTTTAAATGCCTTTTTATAGCTCTTGTTGTTTAATGTGAAGATCCATTACTTTGATATCTTCTTGAGCATATTCTTCACATATAACATTTACTTTAAGCTCTCCATTTGCGAGTGCTAAAGGCGCAATAAGATATTCGTCATCAAATGTCATAGTTCTAGTATGTAACAATCTTAGCTAGCAGGCACTTTGAGAGAAAAGTGCCACGTGTAGAATTTCAGCTCTATGAAGCCTCTGGACATGAATGAGCTAAGCTTACAATCTAGTTTAGTTACGTTAGATTAGGAAAAGTGAGTCAAAATCTCAAGTGGCAAAATACAAGATTTGACCCTAAACTCCCTATTGATGCTAGAAGCCAAAGAGGGGATATAATAGGTGCGGTGGGAAAAGGTCACGCTTCAACATCTGGTGTGTGGCACCTTTCAGCGCTCTCAGGTAATTGCTCATGAGGGGCTTGCGGCCCAAATGACGTCCCGTCTCCGGTAAATCATCACTGTTTTCAATAACCGAATGTCGTTCCACGCCCCATCCAACAATCTGAATCAAGTAACCTGTCATCAGCGTAGCCTTCAAGAGCAGGAGTCGAAGAAGTAATATGGCGTGACCTCCGCCACGTGCATAATCTATAGCATTAGTATTGAGATTTCAATTCATTACGTTCAATTAGTTGCTTGATATTTAGATTTTTCCAGTTTACAAACCAATACACACTATCGATAGCAACAAGGTATGACCGTAAACATTGTTCCGAAGGTTTTGGGTCAGCAATCCCATCGTAAATAATGGAGAGTAGCTTTACCCTTTGAGGCTCTGATAAGTAAGGACAAGCAATTAAATCAAGAAGCATATGAACACGCTCTGAGTCGTTTTCTATCTTTTCGAACGAAGAGAGCTTTTCAATAGCAAAGTCTACAACTTGGCTTTGAATATCAAGGTATTCCTGATGATTTTTAAAGTAATAAAGCAAAGAAATCACTTCGAAATAATTAAGCTTATAAGAGGTCTGTACTAGATCAACGAAGTAAGACTCTGGAAGTCGAAAACAATCACCAAAGTCACTAGTAGATAAAATTATATTCAAACGCTCGATCGAAAGATAACCTTTCCTTTTTCCGTTTTTATTTCTATCAAAGGTGAAATCTATAATTGAACTAGTAATCAACAGTTTTATTTGAGGGGCAAATGTAGATAGTGATTGATTTGACTTCAAAAATACCATTAAAGAAACAATAACTTTTGCTATCTTATTGGATGCATTTACCGTTGGGTGAACCTTATAATAGAACAGCATCAACTCGATCATTATTTCAATATTTGCTATGAATATACCCGCCTTCCCACCTTGTTCAATATACTCTGAATAGCAATTCATTGCAGCTTCGATTCTTTTTGAGAAGAATGAAACTAAATATGATGAAACTTCTGAATAACCATTTTTATTGCTTGTTAATGCAACGAGCCTAACTTCATTCATGAACTTATTCATGAAGTTATGCTTTTTGTATATTTGAGCAGGGAAGTACTTTCTTGAAGAAAGGTGCTCTTTTGAAAATATCGTGTTTTCGAAGTAATCCAAACACTTAGACATCGAAATAATAATTTTAGATTTATCTGTACAGAAAGGACGCTCAAGTTTAGTCACTTTTTCCGAATTAATGTAAAGATTATACTCGGAAAGGCAGTCGCTTATAGTATTAGAAACGACAGTACATATTTCATCTGTCATACCAAATACAATATAGTCATCTACATATCTTAAAACTTGATAGTCTACCCTATTAACATATGAATATTCGCTCTTAAGAGTCTTCTCGATGTTAATATCTATCCGTTGGAAAATTACCTCAGCAAAAATCCTGCTAAACTCCGAACCAATTGGAATGCCATTTGTTTCATTGGCATTACTTCTTTGCATAGTGGTATCAAGTTTCTGAGCGAATTGGTTATACCAAGAGACGTAATTATCCTTTATATAGTCTTTATCTTTCGCAGCCCAAGCAATTGTATGGGTGTAGATACTATCGAAACAATTGGCTACATCGAGGAAAAACATAAACGGGAACTTAGACTCAAGTTCTTTATACAAAGGAGAAGAGTATAGCTTATGAATACGATTAAACCCTTTATATGAAAAATATGAAGATGCATGCTTTTTGTATATTTCTTCTTCTATTGTTTCTATTTTTATTTCTTTATAGGCATTGCTCGTTACTTGGCTCTCACCCTTAATATAGAATGAATTACAAATTTTCATTGGGGATCTTATAGAAAAATCACTTTTGTCACACAAAGAGACCAAATAATCAGAATGCTCTCTATATATATTTGAATAGTTAATTTGAGATCGAGGATGGATCAGAGATAATGTTCTTAAACTTACATCATTCTTTATTATCTTATATTTAAATGGTGTGGTTTGCTTTAGCTGGTCTCTTTTTCTATCAGCTATATTTAAAGAAGTGTTTAGCTCAGGATTTATTAGGGCCATGTAGATATCAGACACTACTTTTGTTTTGCTATCAGAAACTGATTTTTTGACAATATGACCATTTATATATAACCCGTCATTACTAAATATAATTGGGACATCTGCTGGGTATGTATCGGTCAACAATGCTCTAGAGTAATCTTTTTTGTCTAGTCTTATACTTTTCATTTAATACCTCCAAGCATTCTTGATCTCACCTAATTTGTTCGGTGAAAACTTCTTATAATTATTATTGCTATAACCATTCATGAAGGAAAATTTTAGTAACTCTCTTTTCTGACTTTTAGAGAGTGTGTTAGTAAAATTAGAACCACGTTTACATGCATAACCTAGAATTGTTTTTTTCAAATATTCATCGATTTCTATTAGGCTTTCACTATCATCAGTCAAATTAACGTTATTGTAATATATCCCTGTGGCAATAATACGTTTCGATTTTTTATCTTTCATTAACCTATTTGATGTAAGAAAATCTAAGCGTTGCTTTAATATTTCAAACTTACCATCTTTAGAGAAACAAAAAAGAGATCTTGATATTCTTGTCTTGATCTTTTTCATTCTTGAAGTAGAAAGTGATATATCAACTTCACGAAAGAGATTTTTGTTTGCTCTAGTCTCGGTATCTCTAACTGAGTAGTTATATCCAAGGTAATCAAATGTCGCTACGACTTTATCTTGCTTAGTTCTACTATCAACGAAAATGACTTTCTGTTTGTTATAGTTAAGAGAAAGTTCGTTTGGCAATTTTCCTTTTATACATTTCAAAAATATTTTTTGATCTTCAAATCCAGTAGTAATAATAATTATATCATCTACATATCTACAATAGAAAAAGACATCCTTGTGATTTTTCATTTCTTTATCAAAATCACTTAATACTAGCTCAGCTATACTTGGACTAAACTCTAATCCTCTTGGTATACCTTTATTATCAGTTTGATTTAATCCTTTAACAATAGAGCTAATTAATAACCTTGTTTGATTACTGACTTTACTTTTTTCTAATGAACTTTGAATGGTTGAATATTCCACACTTTCGAAAAATGACTTAATATCCAATCGGTATATTCGATAACTCGTACCTTCTTTCAGGTGTTGTACTAACTGTCTAGATATTTGATTTCTACTTTTAGATTTATCTAATACCTTTCTTAAGTTCTTTGCCAAATTCCGTGATATTAAAACTTGATCGAAATCTTTCAGTGTATAACAGCTTTTACCATTTCTTTTTATCTGCACAGTAGAGAAAGATAGTTCAGAGGATAAAGAGGAACTATAAGCTGAATCGATGAGCTCTTTCTTCTTTTCAGGATCGAGTATATCGACACAATTGTAGATATCACCTTCATAGATACACTGGCCTAAGGTTTTAGGTGAGATAGCCTGAGATGTCATTAGGTTATTCCAATAATTTCAATCATTTTGGTATCATAGCATATAACACACTGATAAATATCATGTTATATGCAATTTTTCAAACTAGCTCTCTTGCCTGAAAGGCCTTATATAAACGAAGTTTGTATGGTGAGTATACAAACCACATTACTTTCCTTGAAACTGGTGGGGCAGGTCTTACCTATATTGCCACTCATTACTTTTTGTATGTATAAAGTTGCTGATTATCTGAGTTTATATTTCGAGGCGTAACGCATTTTGGGGCATTTTCGAGCTAGAAAATGCCACGGTAACCACTCCCGAAAAGTGGCTTTATAGTGATTCAAGATAACTACCAACTCAAAAAATCCAACTCAGCTCTAATATCACTTATCTGCTCGTCCGTTAATTCTGGCAAGATGTTGAACTCCCCTTTTATTGCCTTTGGT